>JBDTEI010000574.1:0-4223 GCA_039922675.1 Microcoleus sp. | reverse complement strand
CAACCTGGCTGTCGTGAACGACTACGTGGTGGCCGGTCAAGCCTTCGAGTCCTTCGGCTTTAATTCCTAAATGCAGGTGCATAAAACTGTCTACTGCTGGCATCGACAAAGCAGTTTTTCGGTAGCTTGCCGGCAAATCTTCAGGCCGCAGTAACTTGGTATAAGTATCCCAAACTGTCGCATTGGAAATCACAATTGAGGCGCGGATAGTTTCGCCGTTTTGCAACCTAACTCCCGTAGTTTTGCCGGATTCAACTAATATTTGCTCGACGGGAGTTCCCAATCGCAATTTTCCTCCCCAGCGCTGCAAGCCTCGGACTAAGGCATCGACGATCGCACCGCTGCCTCCTACAGGATACTCGATCGCCACTCGCGATCGTTCGCCAATCATAAAAGCGATTTCCGGCGCGACAGTTCCGTGCGCTTTCAAACCCGATAGCAAGAAGCACTCCAAATCGATCAAACGTCGCACCCAAGGATCGCGCACGTCTCTATCCATTAATGTACCAGCCGAACTGGCGATCGCCCCCAATGACGGTAACAGCTTCAGTAAAGCAGGCGAGTACCGAGACAGCAACACAGGTATCAATTGCCAGTCGGATCTCAACGCTAAAGCCGGAATTCCACGCAAAGCGTCATACACAACTAATAGATTCTGTTGAAATTGCTGCAATTCTATAGCGCCTTGCGGTGTGAATTTAGCTACAGCATCTAAGTAATTTCTCGCATCAGCATAAACGGGCAAACTTCCTTCAGGAAAATGGTAATGGCCCAGCGGATCGTAGGCAATTGCTGCGATCGATTCCTCCAAAATATTCAAGACTTGCCGCAAAGGATTGAGCGACTGCGGGTCACTCAAACCGCAATAAAAAGAAGGCCCCGAATCAAAGTGAAATCCCCGGCGCGAAAAGCTGTGAGCAGCCCCGCCCGCGATGGTGTGGCTCTCGCAGACGAGTACCCGCTTGCCGTAGCGAGCTAGCATCGAGCCCGCGACTAAGCCACCAATACCGCTGCCAATTACGATCGCATCAAAGTCTTGCATTTATCAAATGTGGTATGATTGTATTATTTCTTGCTGACTCTTGACCAGCCCAAAAACGGGTACAAGTCCACGACTTAAATCGTGGAGACACTAAAATTTTATACCCTTCGACTTCGCTCAGGGCAACGCTCAAGTTCTGGTTCCCAGATTCAATGCTGCAAGTAAATCTAAAATCTAAAATCTAAAATCTAAAATCGACTAACAGGGTATCTTTTGGGGAGGAAAACTATGCAAGCTTTATCTATTTTAGATGAAGTTGTTCGCGAATTAGAACAAGATCTCAATCTTTCGCGCATAAAAAAAATAATATTTTTTGCTTGTAAAGATTGTTGGGAAAACGATCCGGCAAAACTCGCCAGCGCAGATGTAGGGAACTTAATCGCAGAACTCTGCGCTAAATACAGCAGGTTAGAAGATATTGAAACAGTTTTAAACAGTATCGTTGCCAAGGTTAACAAAAAAACCGAGTACGCTTTAGTGGCAGATCAAATCGTCTGCCAACTGAGCAGGTTTTACGAATACCAGGATTTCACCAAATTAGAAACCAACATATCTAATTTTGGCGGTCACGAAGCACCTGCATTTGATGACCACTTCAGTTCGCAACTGCCCGCAGGGGAATCGAAGGAAAGAGACCCCGGAAACCTATTTGATGTCCGACAAAAAATTTTACAGCAAACCAATCCGCTGAGAGCGAAAATCCTCATTTTTTCTACTCTTTATCACGAGTTCACATTTAGCGAGCGCGATTGGCTGCTGCTGAAAACCCAAGAACTTGACAAGCTGCTGCGACAACTGTTTAATGTCTGTGGCAGCCTAGCCGAACTCGAATCTAATTTGTACGCAACTGCGGGCAAACTCGACAACACCGACGAATACGACCAAGCAGCTAGCGTACTCATCAAAGCGATGAATCCTTCTTACGCAAAATTGCAACAGGAAGAACGCGACATAGCCGAAGATTCGATTAGCCAAGATTCGGCTACCGGAGATTACGATCAGACGCATTTAAATAACAGTTTCTATGAAGATAGTGTGCCGGTTGACAGGCGCAACGAATATTTTGAACTTGGGGATATTACTCAGATTATTCAAGCTGCTCCGGCTCACTATCATTATGATCCTCTGAAGAGTTACTTAGTGCCGGACACGGCAAAAAATGTACAGTTTAAAGACTCAAAAACCAGCAGCAATAATTCTACTGCTGATTTCAGACAGGAATTGGTAGAAACAGTCCCCATTTCTGAAACGCCGACAATTATCGAAAGTTTAGAACCAGCCGCTTCTGTTACTATAAATATTAGCGATTCCATCAAACGCAAGTTGGGATTGGAAGAGGAAATGAAAGGCTTAGTCAGTCAAAGTGCTAACTCCGCAACGGGGCAAATAGAAAAGATATTCAGCGAGTTAGAAGCTGCTATGAACGCAAAATTTTATACAGAAAGTGCAGAGGAGCGTTTGTACTGGAAATATAAAATCCTCAGAGATTATGTAGGAAAAGTTCAGGGATTTACCGACAAATTAATGGAAATGCTGAGCGAAGTTGAGTCAAAAGAAGGCGGGCTTCCTTCTGCTGAAACTGAGGAGAATATCACCCAAAAAAATTCAGCAACAGAGCAGCAAAACTCTAGCCATAAACCAAATCAGTATCAGCTTGTGGAAATGGCAAAACAAGGCAAACCAAAGGCGATCGCCATTTTGATCAATCAATTGCTACAGCCCAAGGGAATTACTGCGACAGCAGGATTTAAAGAAGGTTGGCTCCACGTCATTCTGGAGTCTACCGAAGTCCCCAACCAAGAGGATACAGCTATATACATTCACAGAAAACTGGGTACTTTAAAATCACAATCTCTGACTCATGTGAAAATTCACGGGCGGCAGTTAGGCAACAAAACAGTCGCTTGGACTCAAGAATTCGTGAATAAAACTCATTAAATACCTAGATTTGAGTCTGGGGATACGCAAATTCTCGTTCTTCTTGAAGAAACTAGAAATACCATAAAACTCTAAATAACCAATAGAGTTTACCCAATAATTGACAACACAAACAATATGAATGCTAGCGAAATTTTAAGGCGATATACATCAGGAGAACTTGATTTTCAAGGTATGAATTTGAGAGGCGTTCACCTGAGCGGTGCGGATTTAATTGGCGTCAATTTAAGCAGCGCTGACCTTTGGGGTGCTAACTTAACGATGTCATACCTGAGCAGAATTAATCTTCAACGCGCAAATTTAACTAATGCAAAATTTTCAGGTGCTAACTTGAATCAGGCAACCTTGAGCGGAGCAAATTTGTCCGATACCGACTTTCACGGAGCTAGTTTGCAAGGTGCAGATTTTCGCAAAGCTAACATTTGTTTGGCAGTTTTTATTGATGCAAATTTGACCGATGCAGATATGCGAGGGGTCAATTTGCAAGGTGCAGATTTACGTGGCGCTTGCTTGCGCGGTGCGAATTTCCGCAAGGAGCCACGGATTTTTGAGGGTGCTAATTTGCGCGGTGCGAATTTACAAGGTGCAGATTTGCGCGGTGTCAATTTGTTGGGTGCAGATTTGACGAAAGCTAATCTCAGTCAAGCGAATTTGACTGAAGCATCTCTGCGGGAAGCAAATTTGACTCAGGCAAATTTGAGCCAAGCTATTTTAGATGGCACGTTTTTAACTGAAGCAACTTTGGTAGAAACAAATCTTTCCTGGGCTGTGATGACAAGTGCTAAGTTGGAAAGAGCTGTGTTAATTGATGCTGAATTGGCTGGTGCTAATTTGCGCGGTGCGTTTCTTCCTGATGTTAAGTTGAGTAATGCTAATTTGGCGATGGCTGATTTGAGTCGTGCTAATTTGGTGCGCGCTGATGTGAGTCGTGCTAATTTTAATCAGGCAAATTTGAGTGAGGCTGATCTGACTGATGCTTATCTTGCGAGAACTGATTTACGAGAAGCAATTTTGCACCGCACAAGTTTGATTAGGGCTGATTTGAGTACGGCTAATTTAGCGGGTGCTCAATTCCGTGGCACGATTATGCCTAATGGAGAATTGCATGGTTAGGAATTGGGAATTGGGAATTGGGAATTGGGAATTGGGAATTGGGAATTGGGAATTGGGAATTGGGAATTGGGAATTGGGAATTGGGAATTGGGAATTGGGAATTGGGAATTGGGAATTGGGAATTGGGAAT
>JBDTEI010000573.1:0-3292 GCA_039922675.1 Microcoleus sp. | reverse complement strand
TCTTCAGTCTGCGGAGGCAGACTTCGTTTGTGTAGACGCGGTTTCAACCGCCGATTTCTCTTCAGTCTGCGGAGGCAGACTTCGTTTGTGTAGACGCGGTTTCAACCGCCGAGTTTGACAGCCATTGATTATCTAATCTGCGGGTTGTAAAATAATAAAATAACTAGGAGGAAACATGAGCGCAAAAGACCAACTTCTTCAAGAACTCGACCAAATACCAGAACCCATGTTGAAAGAAGTTATTGATTTTGTACTAGCCCTAAAGGTAAAACATCCTGTAAAATCAGATAAAAGTGATGTTTGGAATGCTTACCTAGCATCTAAAAAAGAACGAGAAGAGGTTTACCGTCGTCTTGCAAACTCCTAGATTTATCTCGATAGATGAAGTCCTAGAACTTGATGAAGACCAAATTTCTAGCTTTGGCGGCACTTCCGGCGTTAGAGACGAAGGCTTGTTAGAGTCTGCTTTGGCTCAACCTCAAGCAACTTTTGGCCGACAACTTTTGCATCCAACAATTAGCGAACAAGCTGCCGCCTATCTCTACCACCTAGCGATGAATCATCCATTTATTGATGGGAATAAAAGAACGGCTTTTGCGGTGGCAGATACCTTTTTGCGATTGAATGGTTGCACTCTAAATTTAACGGACGATCGAGCTTATGATTTAGTCATGCAAGTCGCACGGGGAACGATGACGAAAGAAGAACTAAGCACTGAGTTTGAATCATGTATTGTTGCGTTTTAATAAGTAGGATGGGCATCCTGCGCCAGCTAGCATCTGTAGGGAAACGGCAATGGCCTGTCCGGGGCCGAAATCGGGGAATTGCGGAACAAAAAAGCGAGTAAAATTATCACTAAAGAACAAAGCCGATCGCACGAGTGTCAATCTACTAATCAAACTCAAAACAAAAAAGCAAAAATCGCCAACCGTCGCCAACTCCGGCTACCCAACTACAAATTCCCAATACCATGAATATAAATTTTTCTCGTTTCGACACCTTAAGCACCTTGCTAGCAGGAACTACCGCAGCCTTAACCATAGTCATCAGCCAACCCGCGATCGCCAAAACAGCCCAAGAAGTCGCCAGCATCGCCGGCCCGCTGACAGTACAAATCAATAGTTCCCTAGGAGACGGTTCTGGCGTAATTATTGCCAAAAACGGCAAAACTTACACAGTTTTAACAGTCAACCACGTCGTAGAAAAAGCAGACGTGAAATACACCGTTCGCACGTCGATCGGCAAAAACTATCAAGCCACCGCAGTCACCCGCTTGCAAATAACCCCAACAGACCCCGATTTAGCAGTAGTCAAATTTGAAAGTCCCGAAGAATATCCAGTCGCGACGATCGCAGATTCCGACCAAGCCGTCATCGGCTCTCAAATCTACGTTTACGGCTATCCCGCTACCGGCGGACTTTTCGGCGCCGAACGAGAACCAGAACTCTCTCCCGGACTCGTTACCAGCCGCCCGCACAACCGCCCGGAAGGTTACACTTTGCGGTATCAAGCCGTCACTTGGAGTGGTATGAGTGGCGGGCCAGTTTTCGACTCCGAAGCCAGAGTCATCGGTTTACACGGACAAGGCGAATTCGGTTTTGCCCAAACCAGTTCCGGCGAAGTCGCCCCGATTAAAACCGGATTTAATGCAGCAGTTCCAATTAATACATTTATTGCGAAACTGGTGGTGGCGGGAATCAACAAATCCGAGCTAAAAGTAGACAATACTCCCGCAACTAGCGGCCCCGTATCCACCGCCAATCCGCAAGACGCCCAAGCCTATTATTTCCGAGGACTTTCGCGGTTAGATCAAGGAGATGCTTGGGAGGCGATCGCCGATTTCAAACAAGCACTCGCTTTCAAGCCCAACAATACCCCAGAATTGCATTTCAATATCGGTAATGCCCGCACTCTCCTCAGCGGCATCGATATAACCCGCAGCTCCGACAGTCAAGACCCGATTCCAGCATACACACTGGCGATCGCAGCCAATCCAGGTTTTGCCGATGCCTACTACAACCGAGCTTTAGCTTACCTTGTAAAAGAAGACAAACCCAAAGCAGTTGCCGACTTTCAAAAAGCGGCAGAACTTTACAAGCAAGGTGGGAGAACAAGTGCGTATCAAGACGCGCTCAACAGAATCAAACAATTGCAGTAGAATTATTAGTTTAGAATTAAGGATTAAAAATGAATTTTCCCATTTTTAATTCTTAATCTAATTCATTCAAACAGCAGGTAAAGAACGATGACTGCGCTCGCCTTAAATCTTAACTCCCTGATAAAACTAACTTCGGAACAGTTCTATCAACTGTGCGAAGATAACCCAGATTTACAATTAGAACGCAATGCCAACGGAGAATTAATTGTCATGCCGCCAACCGGAGGAGAAACTGGAAAAAGTAACTCAAAATTTAACTTACAAATTGGACTTTGGAACGAACAAACAGAACTCGGTGAAGCCTTTGATTCCTCCACCGGCTATACTCTGCCCAATGGTGCAAACCGCTCTCCCGATGCGTCTTGGGTCGAAAAATCGCGCTGGTCAGCTTTAACACCAGAACAAAGAGAAAAATTCATCCCGCTTTGTCCAGATTTTGCTGTAGAAATTCTATCCCCCACTGACAGCCTGAAAAAGACTCAGGAAAAAATGCAAGAATATATGGATAATGGCTGCCGTTTGGGTTGGCTGATCAACCGCAAAAAACGAGAAATTGAAATTTATCGCCCCGGTCAAGATGTGGAAGTTTTACAATCTCCTCTAACCCTTTCTGGAGAAAATGTTTTGCCGGGATTTGTGCTCTATTTGCAAAAGATATGGAATTAGTAAATTAAAATTATGGTTCAAACAATTCAAGCTAAAAATGTCACATTAGCAGAATTAAAAACACTTTTTAACCTGCAAGTTGTTACAGACGACCAATTTTTTAGAGAATGGCAAGACGAGTTACCAGAAATCACCGACTTTCAGAAACGACAGCTAGATCAGATTAAGGCGGGTTACTTCAACTTACTGGAGTATCCGCCGATGCTGGAAAAAACCATCAGTTTGTCGATCGTCTCTCCGCTGTTATTCGCCGGCGAGTTTTACCTGCATCCTTTCTACATTAAACCGGAAAAATCTGTCGAAATTTCCGAAGAAGACGAAGGGGTAATCATCAAAGGTAGCATAGACACTTTAGTTTTGAAAGACCAGTTGTGGCTGATGGTAATCGAATCGAAACGAGTTTCGTTTTCCATCGAAGCGGGGCTAGCGCAAATCTTAGCTTATATGCTGGCAAATCCCGATCGCGAT
>JBDTEI010000572.1:0-2641 GCA_039922675.1 Microcoleus sp. | reverse complement strand
CTGCTCCTCCCGCACCTGCGATAACTATTGCTACCGCCACGTAAAGCAGCATTGTCAGCACCAAAGTAAAGATTATGGCTTTGGGAATGGTTTTCCTCGGTTCCCGCACTTCTTCGCTCATTGTGGCGATGCGGCCGTAACCGGTGTAGGCGACAAACATCAGGGCGGTGGCGTGGAGGATGGAGCCGATCGAGCTATCATGCTGTACGGTAGGCATTTCCCACCTGACCTCTGGCAAACCCGCAGCAATAAAGACAGTCAGAGATAAGAGTGTAACTGAGACTGTGACTGTATTGGCAATATTCGATCGCCTGATTCCGGTTAAGACAATTAAAGTTAGGGCGGCGAGGGCGATTAATGCTGTTAGGATCAGGTAAGTGCGATCGGCAACACCAACTGCATTTAAAAAATACCCCGCAAAACCCAAAGCAGCAGTAGCAGCCGAAGCCGTTTTAGCCAACAAAAACATCCAGCCTGCGGTAAAACCCAGCCAAGGATTTAGGTATTTATAACCATATTCATAAGTACCGCCGCTAACAGGGTGACTCGCCGCCAATTGAGCGCTATTCAAGCCGTTACAAACAGCAACCAAAGCAGCGATACCTACAGCCAAAATCACTCCCGGCCCCGCAATTTGGGCCGCAATTCCGATACTCACAAATACTCCCGTGCCCACAATCGAACCCAGGCCCATGAGAGTTGCGCCAAAAACACCCAATTCTCGCTTTAAAAGTGGGGGAGACATATCAAAATGGTTTGCAGTAATCAGAATTATAGCTGGTTGTCGCGATCGCACGGCACTCGGAAAATTCTTATTGAGATGTAAACCTAAACCTCCAGAAGTCAGTAGATTTTGGATACTTTGGCTTGCTTCGGCTTGCTTCGGCTACGCTGGCTCACAAGTCGCGAGCGAACAAGTTTTGGATTCTTCGACTTCGCGAGCGAACAAGTTTTGAATTTTAGATTTAATCGACTTTTTGAGCTATCGCCACTTGATAATCCTTACCCTCTTTCTTGACCTTAAATGTTTGACAAGACTGCAAAAAATCTAGAAATTTCCCGCCCAAATCCAGCGATTTCAGCTTTTTAGTAATTGGTTGACCGTATTGCTTGTTAAATTCACCTGCTACTAGGATAGTCGAAATGTAAGCGCCTGGAGATTGAGCGGTTAAAGCTATCAAAATTTTTGCTAAAGATGATTCCAGTGTGGCAGATGGAGAAGTGTTTGAATCCGAAGATTTTCGGACTATCCTCACGTGATGTTCGCTCCCGCTCGATGTCAATTGAAATACAGAAGGACGCGACTTCAAAAATTTGACTAAACTGGAATTAGCCAAGAAAGTTTTCACTATATGATCGGCCTGAACTTGACATCGGTTGAAAAATATTTTTTTAAGTTCAGCTACATTAATAGCATTATTTTGGGAATCATTTATCTCTGATTCAATAATTTTTACAAGTATATTTTCTAAGACTTCCAGTGAATCGATATTCACGGGATTAGCTGGGACAGTTTCTGGCAATTTTTCCTGTTCAATATTTACACCAACAACGTCGGAAGTTGCAGGATCTTTTGGTTCGCAGGTCATATCTTTTGGGAATGATGCGAATGCTTCTATATTTGTGGAATTTATAGAAGTGAATTCTAGAGCGCGGCGCTCTTTAAAAAGCTCAACAACACTAGAAAGCCGAGCTATCCGATCGTCGATTGATTGGTATTCAGTTTTCAATAAGTCAGAAATTTGATTTGCCAGTTCTGGAAATGTAGGGATTTCTATTTTACGTTCGCAAGAATAGTGATTGCTCTCTCCAGTCAGATGATTTTCTACAGACAAGATAGCATTTTGACGGCGCACCAGAAACACAGTCAATCCCTGATTTTGCAATTGATTGCAGAGGTGATTTAACAAACCGTCCGAAGAACAAACAAAAACTTCTCGGACAGCAGGATAGCGGTATAAAATAGCAGCACCAAAGGCAATCATTTTACCGTCAGCGCTGTTAGAACCGCCCGGAACGTGAATTAGTTCGTAACCGCGATCGTACAGTTCAGCATCCAGCTTACCTATACTGGGGTTTTTCCAGTTAGCAAAAGCAATCTTAACTTGGAGGGGATAGCCGCACAGACTCGCTAAAAATTGTTCTGTATTAACGTTAAGTTTCAGATTTTCTGCATCTAACAGCAAAATCGCAATTCCCCGATCGCACTCTGCGTTAGTTGCTAACGCTAACGTACTTTCCGCGCATTGGCGGCTTGAGACCCCATAGCCCGACGGCTCCATGAACTGCTTGCCGCAAGCTTTGCACCGATAGCGCTGCACGCCGCGGGGACGACCGTTTTTACGAACTTGCTCAGATTCGCATCGAGGACATTTCATTAACCCATTATGCAGCATACTGCCAAACCGAACAAGCCATTACCTATCTTCTTCTCTCTCTTCCTTCGTGTCCTTTGCGTCTTCGCGGTTCGTTAAATAGATATTCTTTAAGCGGTTCAGGAGTAAATTGTGGCAGTCGATCGCCCCATAATAAATAAGTAACGTTAACAATTCTTAAAAAAAATGGCTAGAGATTTGCGTGGATTTCTGAAACTCCTAGAAGAAAGGGGACAACTGCGCCGAATTAGCGCTTTAGTCGATTC
>JBDTEI010000571.1:0-4004 GCA_039922675.1 Microcoleus sp. | reverse complement strand
TCAGCCGTGAACCATTATAAATCCACACTTCCGGCACTCCCAGCTCGGCATAAATCTGCAACGTACTGTCGGATTTGCTGGTAATATCAATTTCTACCACTAAATCCGGCGGCGGATCTTGATTCATGTCGAGTCTTTTTTTGCCTTTAACTGCACTAATATTCTGGATGTAAAAACAATCATCCGGTTCTACACCAATGAGTTCAGGACGTTTGAATGTAGTAGAACCAAGAGGTTCAATTTTCACCTCTAATTCTTCTGCTAATGTTTCAATAAATCGACCCATTACTCTTTTGTAAATTTCATGTTCTGGAGAAGGCACCATAATTTTCAAATTGCCGCGATTGTATCTCAGTCTAATTGGCCGATCGCCGATTTCGGCAAGCAAAGTTTCGTAAGTTTGCCAACTGATATTCGATAGCTCGACTATTTGTTCGGGCGGACTGAGAGTTTTAGCAGTCATGGCACTACTTGGGTGAAGAGTTCGGTCGCACTTGTCAACTAAATCATATCATCTAAAACATAGGTTTATAGTGAGGACGAAAAGTCCTCTCTCGTCGGATGCGGACTCTTCGTCCTCACTAAGAACCAAATTACAATTTATTCGCCCCCAAAATCAGCGCGAAACTTCTCCACAACTCGATTTAACTCCACCGAATGAGAAGCCTTAAATAAAATACGATCGCCCGCAGCGACAAAATCCATCAAATGCCTAGCCAAATCTGCGTGAGAATCCTCCCCCCTAATATCTTCCACCTGCACAAAAGGCACACCCGCCGCACCCGCAGCCATCGCCGTAGCTTCCTCAAAATCCGCAAACACAAACAAAGCATCGAGGTTTAAATCCCGCGCCGCCTTTCCTACTTGTCGGTGAAATTCGATCGCCCTTTCGCCCAATTCCTTCATCGTGCCCAACACCGCAATCCGGCGCTTTCCCGGAGTATCCGCTAACAGTCTCAGCGCCGCCAACATCGACTCCAAACCAGCATTATAAGTCTCATCCAGAATCACAATATCCTGCGACAAATCGTAGTGGCGCGCCCGTCCATCCGGTAACTGCACGGACAAACCTTGCTGTAAAACTTCCCAATCAATACTTAAAACTTTTGCTACCGCCAAAGCCGCCAAATAATTTACAGCATTGTGTCGTCCAGCCAGCGGCAGCGGCAATTCCACGCCATCTACAGAGATGGTATCATTATTCAGCAATTCCCCGCACAAATCGCCACCTTCTAAACCATAAGTTAAAGTTTTACCCTGCCAAAATTGCGTCGCACTTGCGATTAATCTTTCAGAATCGTGATTGAGAATAGCAATGCTATCATCAGGCATTTCGGCTAACAGCTCACATTTAGCTTGGGCGATCGCATCTTCCGAACCCAATCGCCCGATATGCGCCGTTCCCACGTTAGTAATTACCGCAACCGTAGGGCGCGCAATTTGCGACAGCAGCGCAATTTCACCGAGTCCGCGCATTCCCATTTCAATTACAGCATAATTGTGTGCCGGCGAAAGCTCTAACAGAGTTTTAGGGACTCCAATTTCATTGTTGTAGTTAAATTGAGTTTTCAGAACATTTCCGCTGGTTGACAAAACTGTGGCAATTAATTCTTTGACAGTAGTTTTACCTACTGAACCAGTAACAGCAATTATCGGTATACTGAATCGATCACGCCACCAACGGGCGATCGCCTGGTAAGCTTTTAAAGTATCCTCAACGCGCAACAGCGGAAAATCAGGTAATTCGTGTTCCCAATGGCGATCGACTACCGCCGCAATCGCCCCCAAATCGCGGGCTTTTGCCACAAAGTGATGTCCGTCAAAATTGTCTCCCCGCAGCGCCAAAAATACTTCACCCCCCTCAATGGTGCGCGTATCTGTAGCAATACCTGTCCCTAAAGCTGTCACAACGTCCTCAGACACAGCAGGCAAAGGTACAGTTAAAATCTCAGCAAGTTGGGCGATACTGACGCGACAGACCATATTACCAGCACTCACATTTCAAATAATTATTTTCATAGCTAATCCTACCCCGCCCCACCTCAAATTTAACTAACTGGGGGCTGCCGACTAGGATTGACCTTACCACTCCTAATAATAAATCCTCTACCTACCCATAAATCCTCTAGAACCCACCCACAATCTTTACCAAGACTTTACAAAGTATATGGTGATTTTAGGCCTTGCTAATTGCCAACAATTCATGTCATGCTGGTGTTGACAAATAGTTTAACTAAGTAAAAAAGATCGATCGACTTAAGGTGCTGACCACTTCCACCCCTAAGCCTCGGAAGGCGAGAAGCTCGGTTGACTCAATTCAGGCGCTTCATGCCAATTTATATTTACCAATGGCGCTTAAAGCTCCTGCCCAATCCTCGGAGGGTTAATTTACAGTGAACGACTATAACAGACAGAGCCAGGAAGAAGAACAGCTACTTTACAATCACTGGCTGGATTTGGTACAAGTAGAGCAGCCGATCGAACTGATCGACCGTTTTCGCACTTTGTTTATCCACGGTAACGGATATGCCGATCGCACCGTCGCCGAGGCACTCGAAAAAATAGCAGCCTCACCATACGCCGAACAAGAATTCAAGTACATCCTCAACCGCTGCTGCCATATCCTAATCAACCGCTGGCAAACATACCCCGGCAAGCAAGCAGCCATCCCGGAATTGATCGCTATGTTTGAAGAAGCCCCCAAAATATTGGGATACAGTCGATCGCGGGCCGCTAACTCCATCCCCAAATTAGTAAATCAATTTACCGAAAGCGAACAGTACCTTACTCTCAAACGCTTAGCCAAAGTCATCACTCACGGCAATGAAGACAGCAGCAACAGCAAAACCCCCGCCACCCTAGCCCTCGGAACCTTAATTCCCCGATACCCTTACCTGTACAAACACTGCCTCCTCAGCGACGACAGCACCTACGAACAGCAGAAAACTATTCAAAAAATCCAAGCTCAAAAGCAGCAGCGATTTGAAATAGACCTCTCGCAATACGTCGCTCACCAAGTGAGAAAAGCCCAAACAGCCCGTCGGCAAACCTCAATCTCCTTCGGCAGGAATATACAGCCTATAAAAAACCCAACGCTGTTGAGCGATCCGGAACTGTTCTTTGCCCTCAAGCAATTTGTCGGAAAAGTAGAAGGAGCCGATACCTACAGGCAGCTAGCGGGCCGCTTCACTGCGAACGCCAGCACAACTGGGTCCTACGGCTCCTTTAAAGACGACTTGTACGAATACATGATTTCTTCCGTCACCGACGATCGCTACGGCAAACGTCAATTTAACGAAAAATTGTATAAACAGCTACAAAATACCTTTCCCCACAACGATGATCAGAAGTTCAACGAATTTTTAATGCTCAGAACTTGCAGCCAGTTATTAAACTTTTTAGTAGTAGAGAGTCCTGCGCGGCCCAACCACTTTGTCTTCATCGACCTGATCTCAAACCTCGGGCCCACCCAAACCATAGGTTTGCTGCTGAAAATCGTACTAATTTGTGGCAAAGTCAAGCCCTACCTAGAAAAGCGGTTGGCAATTTTGTTCGGTCACTACGAATTTTCTACCCGAGAAGGCGTGGTGTGGTTAGTCAAAGCCCTGGAAAACCTGAATCTAGCTTTGAGTACCAATTTTGGCAATTTAGACGTATCTTTCCTGCGGTAGCCGGGCCTGCCCCACAACTTTTTCAGGTTCCACCTTGCCCCAAACACCACAGGTCGAAATCGGGTTTCTGAATACCCTAAAAGTTTGACGTTGAATTATAACGACCTAATTAACTGCTTAAAGCTACTCAAAAGACGCTATTCTGTGTTAAAATCCCAAGTGTATCAGATTCGGTTGCAGGCTTTGTTCATTGCTACAGAATTGTTTAAAAACTTGCCCTTCTGTATCGGCAGGGGACTCTCCGAAACTGAAATCTTTGCACTGTCTAAATTTTGGAGTTATTCCTCATGTCGATATACGTCGGTAACTTATCCTACCAAGTTACCCAAGAAG
>JBDTEI010000570.1:0-5360 GCA_039922675.1 Microcoleus sp. | reverse complement strand
GTTGTCAGTGGCTCAAACCCACAGCAGCAGCTTCACGAAAGGGGGGTGTGGCGGAATGGTAGACGCTACGGACTTAAAATCCGTTGACCCGAAACGGTCGTGTGGGTTCAAGTCCCTCCACCCCCATTAAATTTAAGTTGAGAAAGCGCGATCGAGTCTTCTGGAGCGAACGAGTGCTGTCCCCGCTCGCGAGCCTTCCGGATCGAACAAACACGACGCCGCCACGTGCTCTCTTACGCAGCAACTGGCAAAGTAATCACAAATTCCGTGCCCTGTCCAATTTGAGAATTCATCTCGATTTTGCCGTGATGCTTGGCAACGATTTGATAGGAAATAGCCAATCCCAATCCAGTACCTTTGCCGATCGACTTTGTTGTAAAAAATGGGTCAAATATCTGTTGGGCACTGGCTGCTGCAATTCCCGGCCCGTTATCCCGAATCTTGACAGTGACAGCCTTGTCTGCCATAACTTCGGTGCTAATCCAAATCGTTGGCGAAAATTCTTTGTCTGCCTTTTTCACCTCCTCCAGCGCATCTATCGCATTGCCGAGCACGTTCATAAATACTTGATTCAGTTGCGATCCATAGCACTCAACCAGAGGCAACTTGCCGTATTGTTTAATAACTTGAATACCTTGTTTGATCCGATGATTGAGAATTACCAGGGTGCTGTCTATTCCTTCGTGAATGTCCGCCGGTTTCATTTTATCGTCATCTAAGCGCGAAAAGTTGCGCATGGATACGACAATTTCGCGAATGCGATCTGCTCCCATTTTCATCGAACAAAGCGTTTTTGGCAAATCTTCTCTGAGAAATTCCAATTCAATATCTTCGATGGAGTCGAGAATTTCATCTGGCGGGTTGGGATAGTATTTTTGATAGAGAGTTACCAAGTCTGTTAAATCTTGGATGTATTTGTTGGCATGATCGATATTGCCACCAATGAAGTTTACGGGATTGTTGATTTCGTGGGCTATCCCTGCCACCATTTGACCGAGAGACGACATTTTTTCGGTCTGAATTAATTGGGATTGAGTTTGTTTGAGTTCTTGTGTATACTCGCTAACTCGCTGAATTAATTGATTGAAAGAAGCTGCTAAAACTCCGATTTCGTCGTCGGTTGTGACTGGTACTTGCAGGTTAAAATTAGATTCGCGGGCGACTTGCTGGGCGACGTTATTCACTGTTTCGAGCGGTTTGGCGATCGCACGGCTGGTTTTGTCCGCCAGCGCGACGGCGATCAGTGCTGAAATTACCATACTCGCGAGAATAATGCGGTTTCGCAAGCCTTCAGCTTCTTCTAATGCTTCTGCTCCTTGCAGTTTTTGAACTTCAATTGTAGCAATTGCTTCGGTCAAATTGTCAGCAAGGTTATCTAGTACGATCGCCTCTTCGCCGCTGCTAGTCCTCAACATCTGTAACTGTGCGACATCGATGCGGTTGGCCGGCAAATCCCATACTTCGGCTTCTTTTAATTGCAGTTTAGTTAGCTCAGCATAGTAATCAATGACGAGCGCATACCTTTGTAATGTAGACTGCAATTTTTTCTCTTCTATTGCTAACCTGTCGGGATTTTGTCTGGCAAAAAGTTGTATTTCTGAAATCAGGATTTTCGCCTGAGTGATTTGCTTGACAAACCGATTGTGTTCGTATTGTAGCCAAACTGGGTCTCCCAAAACGGCCGGCAATCTCGCTGCGTGCGATCGGGCTTCAAATACGGTATTTTGCAAATTTTGCAGAAGTTGCTGCTGCTGCCCAGCAACATTTACCTGAATTAAAGCTTGCTTGCGAAAGTGGTCTCCCACTTTCAGTCCCGCACCCGTGCCAAAAATCGCTATGCCGATCGCTAAAGCATAGCCGTAGCTAATTTTTTGACCAATCCGCAAATGATTGAATCGTTTTCTCAGCCAATTTAAACTAATAGATGAATGCTGGAAAAAGTTTTTTTTAACATAGCGATTTGATTCTAATTTACTATCTTGGCGCTGAGTGTGGGTAAATAATAACATTTAAAGTTCCTCCCAAAATAATCAGGAGTTGTTGACATCCTGCACAATTTTTTGTAAGTTTGAGAAACAGCCAAAACCGGAATTTATCGGTGTATCATTTAACCTGGGTTAAAACCTATAATATTTCGGATCTTACTCCTGAAAAAATGCGATCGGGAGATCCGATAGTTTTTATGGGTTTTCACTTTTGGCGGTATTTTGGGGCGGACAGGCGGTTACGTACAAAATATTGAAACTATTTTTTGTCTTAAGTCCACCAGATAAATGCTGTTTTCGCTGCTAGCAGACGCAATTTAGCCGATCCCTTCTGAATTATCTCTGTTATTATGCGAGAATGTTTGTGATCTGTATCAACAATCTATGTGATTTTACGCTGATTTACAAAACTTATGATAACTGCGAGTAAGATTTTTAATTAGTTGGGGACACAAGGCCCAACTACGGGTTCTCCCCGTTTTTCTTTTTCTGCCAGTTGTAGGTTCAATTCCAGCAGTTTTGCTAAGATATCGTCGCTGTCAGTAAATCCGTAAGCTGCATTACATTGGCGATCGAGCTTAGCATGGAGTTTATAAAATTGGCGGGTTGGTTCGGCAAAAAACTTGTTGTAAAGTTGAGTAATTCCCCACTGTTTTGCTAACATTATTTTAGTGCGGTACAGTGAAGTAGTAAGATCGAAGCGCCATCACCTTTCTCATTCCTAAACATTTTTCGTTTGAATACTGTAGCAGGTGCAATCATGGTAAAGTCTCAGTATGAGGGATATTCCGTTGGCAAGAAACACACTTTCGCACTCCGGGAAAACTTCGGAAGTGCCAAAGTGTATGCACAAAATGCACAGTCATTGCTTAACAAAGCTACTGGATTTATCAGTGCTTACGATTTCACGTTAAATCCTTATCGCGGATGTCAGTACGGATGTAGCTATTGTTATGCTGCTGCTTTTAGCCCTAATTCACAGATGCGGGAGGATTGGGGAAATTGGGTAATCGTCAAGCAAAATGCAGCGGAAATTCTTAAGAAAGAGTTGGAACGTTGGCACAAGAAAAACCCCGATCGCCCACCGACAATTTACATGAGTAGTGTCACAGATCCGTATCAGCCAATTGAAACTAAAGAACAACTAACTAGGCACTTGTTAGAAGTGATGGTTCCCTATCAACCGACGCTGGTTATCCAAACTCGCAGTCCTATGATAACTAGAGATGTCGATATTTTACAGCAATTTCAGCGATTGCGAATTAACATGAGCATTCCCACTGGTAGCGAAAAAGTAAGGAAAGATTTTGAACCAAAATCGCCGAGTATTCCTGCGAGACTCAAAGCTATTGCCAAACTGAAATACAGCTTTCCTTATCAAGAAAATTGCGAAGTAAAATTTTCTATAACTGTGACGCCACTACTCCCTACCTTACCGGAAGATGAAGCTAATTTTATTAGGAAGCTGGAAGTTGTAGATCGAGTGGTGATTCAGGATTTTCATGCCAGTAATGAGCGATCGCTAATTGCGTCAACGCGCTCAGAAGCATTAGCTCTTAAACACAAGTACGCTTGGTGGTACAATAGCGAACAGCAGAGTTATCGCAAGTTTAAAAATAAACTCAAGGCGATGCTCCCCGATGTTGAAATTATGGAAGGTAAAGAGGGATTTGGCTATGAATAATCCGCTAGCTAACTGGTGGCGTTCTCAAAAATTTAACCAAGCCGTCAAGAGTCAAAATAATCGACTTGCCCAAAAACTGTTAAAAGAAATACAAAATTCAGAGGCAAAACTATCGTGGCAGGAAAAACTATTTAAAGATCGGCTACAGCTTGAAAAATTGCTGCAACAAAAAAATGACCGCATCCAAGAAGGCGATCGGCGTTTAGCAGAATTAAAATTGCAAGTGGGGTTCGGACAACTTGACGCCTTCCCAGGCTATATTGATGAGTTGAACTTGCTTCCAGACACAAAGTTTATTGAAGTTATTTCACAAAGTTTTAAATTAAGAGAATGCGATGCCAGCATGATTCAATGCACAGGCATTCATGAAAATGTGTTTGATAATTTTGAGCAACATTTGGCTGGTTTTATCAAGAATGAGTTTAATAATTTGAGTCGGCAAAAAACAAATCTTGATTTTTTAGTTCAACAAGCTATTGACGACATACTAAAGCTGAAAGAAGGACAAGATCCTCAATACAGTTTTGAGCTAAGTCCTCACATCTATTTAATGAGATATTTTCTAGATAACGTCTATTGTGCATATCTAGCTTGGTTTCTTATTTACAAAGCAGGGTTATTACCAACTAAAGTCAATATCCTTGATATTGCCGCAGGGCCGGGAACAGTTGCCTACGGACTAGGTTTGTTGCTGCAAAGTATTAACGACTTTTGTTCAATACCGCCAATGCACATATCCTATTACTCTTTGGAACAGCAAAAAGCTTTTCAATATCGCGGACTCCAGTTTTGGAGGCAATACATGGAACCCCAAGCGATCAATGCTTACTTTCGGTTTGACACTTCTAGTATCTTTGATGGTGAAAATCTATCTAAAAAAATTCCTCAAAAGTTTTTTAATTTTATTGTAATTTCTCACTGTTTTTTTAACGATGGAGAGAGTCGAGAAAAATCCCATCGGATTTATAAGGATATATTTACCAACAGCCTGACAGATTCGGGTTATGTTTTGCTAATTATTCAAGAAAAAAAGTTGCTGAAACCCTACAATATTCGTCAAATTGAAAGTTGCGAACAGGAGCTAAGTGTAGTCAAACAATTGGTTGATGAACTGGGGTTAGAATTGGTTTGGTATAAATATTTACATTCAACCGACAGCCGGACATCCCATCCTAACTTTGGAAAATTTGCTAGAGAAAATCTCCATACCCAGCAATTCATGAGTCCACTTTTTCGCCAGCACTTTAAGTTACGTTATGACTTGAATTATTCAATTGATGACTATGTAATATTAGCCAGGAAATGAAACTTGAAAATGAGTAAAATAATTTAGCTATTATTTGCGAGATATTTAATTTAACTACAAAAAACTGTGATCGAAAAATTAACTAATAAACCTACAAATCAAGTTCAAAATGGTTGGCACGGCAAGCTCAATTTAGCCTACGCGAACCGTGACGGCGCAACTCAAATCATCCACAATCAAATGCAAGCGCCCCTCAAGGTACAGCGTCCGTTTTATCCTGAAGGGAAAGAGGTTTGTCACAGCATAGTGTTGCACACTGCTGGGGGAGTTGTCGGGGGCGATCGCCTTTCGCTCAATTTCCACCTCCAACCAAACGCCAAAGCCTTAATCACCAGCGCCGCCGCTGGTAAAATTTATCGCAGCAGCGGACAGTTAGCACAACAAA
>JBDTEI010000569.1:0-2888 GCA_039922675.1 Microcoleus sp. | reverse complement strand
CGGGGAATTCGCAAGACAGATGACGGTAGGTACGCAATCGCTTATTCTCGATCGAATGCCAACCAACGAGAGCACGCTTTTTTAATCGCCAAATACGTACACTTAGCCACCGGCTATCCCGCCATTCAATTTTTGCCAGACTTGCAAGAGTATCGCGAAAAAACCCAGGATTTTGAGTCGGTTGTCAACGCTTACGAAAGCCACGACGGCGTTTACGAAAAATTGGAGGCGAGGGGCGGTAGCGTGTTAATTCGAGGGCGGGGAATTGTAGCTTCGCGGGTGGTGCAGCGACTTTACGAAGCGCGACAACGGAATGCCAATATTCAAGTATTGCATTTGATGCGATCGGCCAAACCTCAAGGTAACAAATTCGATCGGGCTGTGCGACAAGTCGAAAATCACTATGAATTTCAACCTTTCAACTGGCCCAAAGCCTGCTGGGGCGGCGAACTCCGCGTACTGTTGGAAACAGCCAAACCCGAACTTCGCCCGCAGTTACTCGCAGACTGGGGCGGCACCACTACAGCCAACCGCAGCGACTGGCGGCGGATTGTCAAACAAGGTTTAAGTCAAGGATGGTATCAAATTACCTTCGGCGAAGTCGAGCGAGTCGAGCGCGACAGTCAAAACCGCACGGTGACTTACATTCGGGAGAAGGAACTCAAGGGGCAAATTAAGTTAGAAGCTGATTTTATCATTGACGCTACGGGTTTGGATGCTAAGGTAAAAACCAGTCCCCTGCTAGACGATTTGGTAGCTCAATACAATCTTCCCCTCAATAACTTAGGACGTTTGAGCGTGAACAACGATTTTGAAGTGCCCGAATTGCGCAATACTTCTGCTAGCAACGGAGAAGGCCGGGTGTACACAGCCGGCGCGATTACTTTGGGCGGGCCTTACGCGCCCGTAGACAGCTTTTTGGGCTTGCAGTACGCCGCCCTGCGTTCCGTTGAAAGTCTGGCCGCTAACGGAGCTCCGGGTGTTGGGAAATTGAGCGTTTGGCGATCGTTTGTACAATGGTTAAAGTGGATTTTAAATAAATCTCCAGGATAATTTGAAAAAGAAGTTCGACAACGGATTTTTTAACGGATTTAACTGATTTAAAAAAGCTTCGTCTTCAATTCAAACTTCAAACTTCAAAATCCAGCATCGAATAATCTTTGCCTTCAATCTAAAATCTAAAATCCAAAATCTAAAATCGAATGACCCCCACCCTATTCGGCCGCTGGCAAACCCGGTTACTGCTATTTGCAACCATAGGCGTTTTAATAACGCTGCCATTTTTTCTGGGTTTAATTACCTCCGAATCAGGCTTAAGTTTTTTCTGTATTTTAGGCTAT
The DNA here is from genome assembly GCA_039922675.1 of Microcoleus sp. Lineage (GTDB taxonomy): Bacteria > Cyanobacteriota > Cyanobacteriia > Cyanobacteriales > Microcoleaceae > Microcoleus. Next base: position 1,548 of record JBDTEI010000569.1, on the reverse strand, counting down.
GTAGCAATTTTTGGCATCGGCTGGGATATCTTATATATCTACATCCAGAAGTTTCGCTGGGATCGAGATTGGCCCGGCGTATTTCAATTAATCGCCGGAATTTGGGAAGGACTTTTTGTGTTATTTTTAATCAAAATTATCGGTTTGCCCGGAATACCGATAGAAGATTTTGATTTAGGAGCTTTTGGATTGCATTACAGTTTAGTATGGCTGGCTATTTATCTAGCATCGCAAACACTGATGCGGATTTTGTTTCCCTACTGGCGTTTCCGAGGCGGCCAATGGTTTTAAGAATATTGTTTGATTTTTGTGATGCCTGTAGCGGCGGGTTTTACAGACAATCTGTGCCTAAGATCAATAATCTCATAAACCCGCCCCGGCTAATTACCAATTACCAATTACCAATTACCAATTACCAATTACCGATTACCAATTACCAATTACCAATTCCCAATGCCCAATTCCCAATGCCCAATTCCCTGTATATTCTCATTTTTTTCCGGTTCGGGATTCCTTGACCTTGGTTTTGAATTAAGCGGCTTTAATGTAGCCTATGTCAATGAAATTTTCCCACCTTTCCTGCAAGCATACCGCTACTCTCGGCAGTGTCTAAATTTGCCACTACCAGAATACGGATACTGCGAAGCAGATGAAGCAGATGTCACTCAACTTGTAGGGGGAAAACCAGCTTCTCGCCTGCGGGAATTAATGCAAGATGCCCGCAAGCATCACGATATTGTGGGATTTATTGCGGGGCCACCTTGTCCTGACTTTTCTGTTGGCGGTAAAAACCGAGGTCAGGAAGGAGATAAAGGCAAACTTTCAGCTTCGTACATTGAATTGATTTGTCAGCAGCAGCCCGATTTCTTTTTGTTTGAAAATGTCAAAGGTTTGTGGAGAACCAAAAAGCATAAAGCTTTTTACGACGAACTCAAGCATAAGTTGGCTGATTCGGGATATTTTTTTGTGGAAAGGTTGATAAATGCGATCGAATACGGCGTCCCCCAAGATAGAGACCGAATTATTTTGATTGGCTTCAGAAAAAATCTCATCAAAAATCTGGGCATTTCCTTAGATGAAACCAGCCAAATGTTACCCGAAAGTTTATTTCCTTGGGAAGGTCAAATATTATATCCCAAATCAGAAGTTTTTGCTTATCCTTGGCCTGAGAGAAATGCCTTTGCAGGCGATGGTTTCTTGGGTTGTCCAGATGGAATTCCCCAAGAGTTAACGGTTGAGTTTTGGTTACAAAAAAATGATGTTCTCAACCATCCCAATGCTGAACATTATTTTCAACCGAGAGCAGGTATTAAAAGGTTTGCTGAGGTTGATGAAGGAGACGATTCAAAAAAATCTTTTAAGCGCCTGCACAGGTGGCGTTATTCGCCGACAGCTTGCTACGGAAATAACGAAGTTCACTTGCACCCTTACAAAGTTCGCAGGCTTTCAGTTGCAGAAACACTCGCGGTTCAGTCACTACCAAAAGAGTTTGCGCTACCGCCCCAGATGACGCTGACTAATATGTTTAAAACTGTGGGGAATGGAGTT
>JBDTEI010000568.1:0-6043 GCA_039922675.1 Microcoleus sp. | reverse complement strand
TTTTTACTTCCCCAATCAAGGCCGCCAAAAAGCCGCATCAACTCTCCTGGGTATCTCGCTTCAAAAGACAGCAGCAGGAATTAGGCGTTCATTCAACAGTTGACAGTTGACAGTTGACAGTTGACAGAAGGAAGAGGTTCGAGGTTCTAGGGAAGAAGGAAGAGGTTCTAGGGAAGAAGACATAGACAGCAAGCTTTTTAGCGAGAGATATTTGAGGTTGAGTTAGGTTGATTTACCGAGCGCTGCAAAATAAAGTTTTACTTGATATTGATTAAGTTTGCAGCGAGCAGAAATATTTGGAAAAATAGAGTTGGTAGGGTGCATCAGTCCCAAGTTTCGATCCTGTTAAAACAGCTTGAAACTGACGCACTACAAAGTTAGTAGGGTGCGTCAGTCCCAAGTTTTGACACAATTCTAACAGCTTGAAACTGACGCACACTACGGGGATATATAGTGCGATCGGATCGCCGGCGATCGAGAATTTGTTAAAAATTTCAGTTGAAAATTTGAATTATTAAATTTTATGCCTAACATAGGCGATGAAATCTAAGATTGAAATTCTCAAATCTGAAATCAAGCAATCATGGTAAAACTGACACCGAACCCCAGCTTTAGTTTAACGATTCGCGTTTCTTTGCCAAACCAGCCGGGAATGCTGGCAAGCATCACCAGCGCGATCGCCTCTGTGGGCGGCAACTTCGGCCAAATCGACTTGATCGAGCAAACCCGCGCCACTACGGTTCGTGATATCACCGTCGATGCTTCGAGCACCGAGCACAGCGAAGAAATAGTCCAAGCAGTGAAAGCACTACCAGAGATCAAAGTGATCGACGTGTACGATCGCACTTTCCACTTGCACCGCGGCGGAAAAATCAGCGTAGAAAGCAAAATTTCCCTCAAACGCCAGTCTGATTTGGCAATGGCCTACACCCCCGGAGTCGCCCGCATCTGCACTGCGATCGCCAACGATCCGCAACAAGTTTACAACCTCACAATTAAACAAAATACTGTTGCTATTGTTACCGACGGCAGCGCAGTTTTAGGACTGGGAAACCTCGGGCCAGAGGCCGCACTGCCAGTCATGGAAGGTAAAGCCATGCTATTTAAAGAATTTGCCGGAATAGACGCCTTTCCTATCTGTTTGAACACCCAAGATACCGAAGAAATTATTCGCACAGTGCAGAATATTGCCCCGGTTTTTGGTGGTATTAACCTTGAAGATATTTCTTCTCCCCGCTGCTTTGAAATCGAAGCAAGATTGCGGGAAACCTTAAATATTCCGATTTTTCACGACGACCAGCACGGCACTGCAATTGTCAGTTTGGCCGCATTAATTAATGCCTTGAAACTCGTGAAAAAATCCCTCGCCCAAGTGTGTATCGTGATTAACGGTGCAGGTGCGGCCGGAGTGGCGATCGCCCGCTTGCTGCGCAAAGCAGGTGCCGAAAACATTATCATGTGCGACACCAAAGGTATTCTCTCCAAAGACCGCACGGATATGAACCCAGAAAAACTAGAATTTGCTGTGCCTTCGAGCGGTACTTTGGAAGATGCAATGGCCGGTGCCGATGTATTTTTAGGTGTCAGCGCGCCCGGGGTAGTCACGCGCTCGATGGTGCGTTCGATGGCCGAGAATCCGATTGTTTTTGCAATGGCAAATCCCATTCCCGAAATTCAGCCAGAATTAATTATGGAGGATGCGGCAATCATCGCCACCGGACGCAGCGACTACCCGAATCAAATTAACAATGTGTTGGCATTTCCGGGGATATTTCGAGGTGCTTTGGACTGCAAAGCTAGCTCGATTACCACAAGTATGTATTTGGGTGCAGCTTACGCGATCGCCTCATTAGTCAGCCCTTCTCAGCTTGACAAAGAACACATTATACCGTCTGTTTTTGACGAAAGAGTGGCCATTGCTGTCGCTGGTGCAGTGCAGTTGGCCGCCCGATCCGAAGGTATTGCCCGCGACTAATAGAAGTCAGAAGGAAGAAGGAATAGGGAAGAAGGCAGAAGGAAGAGGTTAGAGGGAAGAAGGAAGAGGTTAGAGGGAAGATATTCGATACAAGATGCCATGTATAAATTCATGGTCTTTGTACCAGTTTTTTACTTCTTGTTTGGGGATTTTTCTTGTTTCTTCTCATTCGCCGTTTCCTCCTCCGCGTTGATTATTACTGCTGTTTCCTTTCCCATCCTCTTTTTTTCCCTCTCTCTTCTCTAAACATCCATACGTGAAATCGCGTACATTGTTCGTTGACCGAACTTCCCTCGAACCTTGAACCTCTTCCTTATTCCCTGGAAGCTCAGTATCTATCCGTTACATCCCGTAGACTGCTCGTTGGCGAACTTCCTTCTTCCTTATTTCTTAGCGAGTGATAAAAATCACACCAATAAACCAAATAATAAAGATATAATTAATTATCCCAAGTCCAGCTAGGTCAGATGCAAAGCCTGTTAGGAGAAGACCGGAGCGATCGCTGCAACCGCAAATTATTAGAACTCAGTCCGATCGGACTAGCCTTGTGCCGGACTGACGGGACTTTTATCGAGGTAAATCCAGCTTTTGCAAATACGATCGGGCGCACAGTTGCAGAAACTCTCAACCTCAACTACTGGAAAATTCTGCAAACAGATTGCGCTGACAGAGAAAAATATCAAGAAAGTCCTACTAAAAATAGCTGCACGCGATCGTACACCGCAGCATACAAACATAAAAATAACTATCTCGTACCCGTGCGAGTTTCCGAGCGGATAATTGAAACAGAAGGAGAGTCCGCGATTTGGCTGAGTGCGGAAGAAATTTTTAATATTCAGGATGAAAATATCGACCCGCTGGAATCAATAGAACACAGCAATTCAAGTCTAAAAAAATTGCTCGCCAAGCAGACTGCTGAACTGGCAAAAACTCAGGAATTACTCCAACAAAAAAACGCCGAACTCAAAGTGGCAAAATCGAAAGTACACCACCAAACTCAGATTTTAAACCAAATTCGAGAATCGGTAATTTGCACCGATATGGACGGCTTGATTACCAGTTGGAATCAAGCATCCGAAAGGTTATACGGATATCAAGAACATCTGGCGATCGGAAAGCATATTTCTCTAATTTCTCCTCCCCAACAGCACGAATTCTTATTAGAGCAAGTCATCAAACCCCTACAAGAAAAAGGCTCCCATGAAGTAGAAGTTATTAGCCGCCGAAAGTCGGGAGAACAATTTGAATCGCACCTGTCCCTTTCGCTGCTGAAAGACAAGACGGGAGAAGTTATTGGGATGGTTGGCTATTTAACAGATATCAGCGATCGCAAAGCTTTAGAAGAAGAATTAGCACAGAAAAAAGCACTATTTGATGCTTTTTTGCAGGAAGCGCCGGCGGGGCTCTGCATTCTTGACTCTCAACTGCGGTACGTGCAAATCAATCAATTTCTAGCACAAATAAATTGTCTCACTCCTGCAGAGCACATCGGCAAGACTGTACGCGAAATATTGCCGCATATCGCTCCAATAGTAGAGCCTTTGTACCAAGAAATATTGAGAACGAAAACTCCCTTAATTAACATTGAAATGAGCAGTGACAATCCCGTACTGCCGGGGGTTGTGCGACACATGACAGGCTCTTATTTTCCTCTGCTCGATCAAGACGGTGAGGCGATCGGCATCGGCGCAGTCGTTATTGACATTAGCGAGCGCAAACCAGCAGAAGCAGCACTGGAAAAAAGCGAACAGCTTTACCGCATGATGGCAAGCAACATTCCTAATGGTGCGGTGATGCTGTTTGACAAAGAAATGCGCTACACCTTGGTAGAAGGTACAGAATTAGCAGCAGTGGGGCTTTCTAAAGAATTGATGGAAGGCAAGACAATCTGGGAAGTATTCGAGCCAGATTTTTGCGGTGCTGTCGAGCCAAATTATCGGGCGGCGCTGGCTGGAGAAACAGTTGTTACAGAATTTACTTACGGCGATCGCACTTACCTCGCTTATACTTTGCCAGTCAGAAACGAACGGCAAGAAATCATCGGCGGATTGCTGATGACTCAAAACATTACGGCTCGCCAATTAGCAGAAGAAGCCCTCAAGGAAAGTGAGGAAAAATACAGGTGCATTGTCGAGACAGCCGAGGAAGGAATTTGGATGCTCAATGCGGAGGGTAAAACTACTTTTGTTAACCAAAAAATGGCCGCTATGCTCGCCTATACGGTAGAGGAAATGCTCGGGCAGTCGTTATTTGGTTTTATGGATGCAGAAGGCGTGGCGATCGCCCAAGTCAATCTCAAGCGCCGCAGTGAAGGAATTTGTCAACAGCTCGATTTTAAGTTTCTGCGCCGAGACGGCAGCGACTTGTGGGCGATAGTTTCTACTAATCCCTTGCCAAAAAAAGAAGGGCGCTATGTCGGGTCTTTGGCAATGATTGCCGATATTACAAAGCGCAAGCAAACAGAAGCCGCATTGCAGCAGTCGGAAGCCAAATTTCGATCGCTCTACGAACTAACCACTATATCTGTTTTCATGTCCGATGAAAATAGTATTTACGATGTCAATAATGCCACATTAAAACTATTTGGATATACTGGCAAAGAGCAGTTTATTGGCAATCATCTGGGTAAATTGTCGCCACCTTTCCAACCCAACGGCAGAGATTCTTTGAGTATGGCGAAGGAAATGATGGCGATCGCCTTTGAACGCGGCAATCACCGTTTTGAGTGGGTTCACCAGCGCTTAGACGGTACTAAATTTCCCGCAGAAGTCGTACTGACAATCATGGAAGTTGAAAATGAAATAATAATCCAAGGAGTCGTCCAAGATTTAACCGATCGCAAACTTGCAGAAGAAACTTTAGTGCGATCGGAACAAGCCCTCAGACAGCAAGCTCAGCGAGAAAAACTGCTCAATCAAATTGCCAACCAAATCCGTAATTCTTTAGATTTAGACACAATTTTAGCAACCGCCGTTCAAGAAATTCGCAATCTGATCCAGCTAGATTGGTGCATCTTCATTTGGTATCGCCCCAACAGCAATCCTCCGGTGTGGGAAATAGTTTGCGAAGCGAAGAATGCAGATTTGCCGAGTTTGCTTGGTACTTATATTGTAGACGATCAATCTAGTGTCGCAGTGCAGCAGATTTTGGGCAAAAAAATTCTGCGAGTTGATGATGTCAGCTTGTTTGAAGATGCAGAAGTGCGCGCAATTTTCCAGGCATTTAAAGTTAACTCAGTGCTCTCGCTGCCCGTTCATACTGCTTCCGGCGATATAGGAACGATTAGCTGCTATCAGGCTTTGTCCGCGCGCCATTGGAGTGATTCGGAAGTCGAACTGATGCAAGCGGTAATTGCTCAAATTGCGATCGCGATCGACCACGCCGAACTCTACACCGAAACCCGAACAACCGCCAGATTAGCTCAAGCTCAAACTCAACAGCTAGAACAAACTTTGCACGAACTCCAACGCACCCAAACTCAATTAATTCAAAGTGAAAAAATGTCGAGTTTGGGACAGTTAGTAGCAGGCGTGGCCCACGAAATTAACAACCCAGTTAATTTTATATACGGCAATCTCAGCTACACCAGCGAATACACTCAAAACTTGCTAAAAATTCTGCAACTTTACCAGCAGGAATACCCGCAGCCTAGCGCCACAATTTTAGAAGTAAGAGAAGACTTTGAAATTGATTATCTGGTTGAAGATTTACCGAAAATGATATCATCGATGAAAGTCGGAGCCGATCGCATCCGCGACATAGTTTTGAGTCTGCGGACTTTTTCAAGACTTGATGAAGCCGAAATGAAACAGGTAGACATTCATGAAGGGATTGAAAGCACGCTGATGATTTTGCAAAACCGCCTCAAAAATAAACCAGAGCGCCCGACAATTAATTTGATTAAAGAATATGGTAACTTGCCTTTAGTGGAATGTTATCCCGGTCAGTTAAATCAAGTATTTATGAATTTGTTGAGCAATGCGATCGACGCCTTAGAAATTGAGATAAATGCCTTCGATCGCACGGGAAAAAATCCCACAATTACGATCCGCACCGAAGTAACCGACA
>JBDTEI010000567.1:0-4651 GCA_039922675.1 Microcoleus sp. | reverse complement strand
CCCATATCGTGTTGAAGCTTGATTACTAACTGCCGCCTGGAAATTGCCAGCAAGTGAGTTTCTTCGATCGCCTTCACCGTTGCCAAAGGAGGGCGAGCGTCAATAAAAGAAACTTCTCCCACAAGTTCTCCACTGGCTATTTTAGCGAGTTCTTTACTCTCCTCATGGTCGAGCAAAACGCTCAAACTCCCGTTTAAAAAAATATAGAGCGCATCGATCTGTCTCCCTTCGTAGATCAAAATCTCGCCCGGAGCGAGAACTTCCTTTTTGCCTTTTTGGACAATCCAGTCGATATCATCGTTATTTAACTGGCTCAAAATAAAAAGTGCTTTTTTTCTGCTGCTGTCGGCCATAAGTTGAGCTCCCGATCGCTTCTTTATATTAAATTTAGATGGCGCGCGGTTGCAACTTCTTCCGAAGCAGTTACTCCTCGCTCAATACAGTTTTTTTATTCGGCCTAACTTCTGGGCAAAATGCTTCTATGGCAGACCTTGCAAGTAGCAGAGGAATCAGACTGAATAATAATTTCTCAATACTAGCATCTGTTAAACAATCTTTTGTAACTCGATCGGCATTCCACAAAATACTGCAAACTTCCCGTCTCAAAACCAATCCGGTGCGCGCGCGGGATGGGGCGCGGGAGACAACGCTCCGCGCCCAGTCTCGATCGCTAAATCGATCGCAAATCAGGATAGCCAGCCAACATATCATCAGCACTCAGAGTATCGCCGTTAGCTTGAGGAGTCCACAGCACCTCAACCGCCAACAACTGCTCGCTCGACACTCCCCCAATCAGGCGCAAAGCTTGGCGCAAATCATCAGAGTTTTTAACTGCTGGCAATTGCAACTTGCCTTGAGTACCCACAATCACCGTCACCACAATAAACTCCCCAGGATCTGAATTCAAATCCGAACCAACTAACGCGCCGTTTTCCTGCAAACCTGGCAGGTTTTTGCTGCTCCCTGCTTGCCGGAGCTGGTTGTTATAATTCGAGAGCGTTTCTTCAGTAAATTTACTGCGTTCTGCCAAAGAAAACTGGTTAAATTTAGCTTCGGCTGCTTCCAAGCGAGTTTGCACAGAGTCAGCGCCTGCGTAAACCCAATATTCAGGATGCCGCAACATCGCCAGAGTAGATTCTTGCAGCACTTGAGCGCGACCGGCCGCTGTATCGGTATCCGCTTTGCGCGCTAGCGAGTCGAGTTCGGCTTGCAAACCGCGGGCCTCTGCTAGCAAACCAACTTGCAAGCGGGCCACAGATACCGTGGTAGTAGGGACGCTGTTGCCGAGTTCGTCAGTTGAAGCCCCGGCGCGACGGAAGCTTTGGACGAGGAAATTAGCGATCGAAATAAAGATCAAAATCGAGAACAGGCCACCAAACCCGCCACCAAAGCCAAAAAACGGCAGCAAGAAGGGAAAACCGAAGCCGCCACCAAATCCGCCTCCATAGCCGCCCGGGTAGTAACCCCCTCCAGATGGCGCGTAAGTGCGCGCCGGCGACGAGTAACTGGGCGCTGGAGCTCTAAAAGATCCGCCTCCCATGCGTCCTCCGCTGCGGGCTGCCAGAGCTCCGTCAGCGTTACCGAGGGCTAGCGTCAGTACCAGACCGATCGCAAATAGTGATTTCAAAAGCGGTTTGATCTTTGAAATTAGTTGCTTGTACATAAGACCGTTACTATTCGATACATTTATAATTTACAGTCTATTCTGGCTTATGGGCAGCCCGGTTGCAGGTATGAAGCGTGCGAGATATCCGTACCAACCCATCCCAGCACCGTCAGGGATCGGTCTGGGAACCAGAAACGCTAGAGAGTAGAGAGCGCTAAAGTCCAATGGAACAGTCTCAATCAGCGAGCCAGTGCCAGCTTTTAAGGTAGAGCGAGGTTCCTGCATCGACGACGGACAATGATCGGAAACGGCGATAGTCTGCGTTTCAATCTACTTTCCGAAAATTTCCTTATTCTCCTCCGGCACAAATTCCGTCACCACTTGACCGCCGCCACCGTCACCTTTGACAATCACAGTTTGATTTTTCAACTGTCCCGCTGCCCTCGGCCCTGTCAAATTAAACACCGGATTTAGTTGCTTGTAAACTACATTTCCTTCGGCGTCGAACGTCTGGTTAGTTAAATACCACGTTACGCGATCGGTATTTAATTGAGATTGACGTTTCTCCCCAATTCCTACCACATTTCCCGTCAAATAAAAAATCTTTTTCTCTAAATCTCCCCGCCCCGTATCCCCAGTCATCGTCACCTTTTCCACGCGGTGAAAAATCTTCACAGGCCCGGGCGATATCACATATTGCGCCGGAAAATTCCAACTCATCAAACTGCTTTCTATTTGCAGCGGCGGGTCTGATGGCATCAATTGAGCGTTTTGCGTCAGCGTCGCAATCTTGGTTTTTAAGTCTACATCTACTTTGTCGGCAAAACCGCTGTCTGTTACTGTTTTACCTTTGTATTGGTCAATTTGAGTCGGTTTATCGCTGTTTATCTTTTTTTGCTCCACAAACCACACTAAATGCTCGGTTCGCAATTGCAAATCCGGATCTTTAACATTCGCCACCACCGACCCAAATAACTCCATCCTCTTAGCCCTACTGAAAACCCGCGCTTCCTTGGCTGAAGCTGTCACCTGTTTGTTCTGTCCCGTCAAATTATTGCGGACAACTAAAACATCTTCCTTCGGGCGCCACTCTAACTCATTTCCCCGCAATACCACGCCATTTTTCAGGTCAGTAGCGACTATGTTACCTTTGAGAAAAACCTGATTTCCTTCTTGAAATACCTGCCCGGTATCTCCCTGAATGTCGTAAATTTCTTTGCCGTCCTGAAACAATTTTCCCACTGGTTTCTGAACGTCAACTGTTTTTTTATCTTTGCTGTAAACGGCATTTTTTGAGTTTACTTTCCAGAAGGTTTCGCCCTTTTCGTTTGCTTGTTCTAGGGTTACTTTGTTCAAGGTTAAAGTGCTATTTGATTGCTGAGCTGTTTTGAGATCCTCAGCTAATTTGTTCTTTTGAGTGTCTTGCGGAGCCGTACAAGCATTAATCCCCAAAATCAGTGCTGCTAAAAATAGCGGCATTAATTTTGGGGATTTGAAATTGGTAATTTGGGATTTGAGATTAATCATTGGCAATTCATAATTGGGCATTGGGCATTGGGCATTGATAATTGGTAATTGGTAATTGGCTAATTAAAAACACTAATCAAAAATCTGTCGTCATACTTGAGCTAAATTTTTAACTTCTAATTTTCAATTATTCAACCCATCAGCTATTACCCCTTAACTATTACCCATTCCCCATTCCCCATCCCCCATTCCCTATTGCCTATTCCCGATTCCCCATTCCCTATCTGTCGTCGTGTTCGTCCATCAAGCTCAAGCCCGACAAAGGGCGGTAAGCATAATTAGGGCGCGATGTTTTTTGGATGTCGTCTTTAATCATTTCCAAATCGATATAGCGATCGGCTACATTAATCAAACTGTCACTGGTCATCGATCGCAAACTCACGACTTCCACCCGCACACCGCGATAGCTGACAGCATCCACAGCATAGGCTAAATCGCCGTCACCGCTCACCAAAACGGCGGTGTCGTAAGACCCGACCAAAGCCATCATGTCCACAGCAATTTCTACATCCAAATTGGCTTTTTTAGAACCATCGGGTAACTGCACCAAATCCTTAGAAATCACTCGGTAGCCGTTGCGGCGCATCCACAGCAAAAACCCCTGCTGTTTCTCGTTAGTGCGATCGACACCTGTGTAGAAAAAAGAGCGCAACAGCCGCGAACCCGCAGTTAAACGGCACAGCAGCTTAGTGTAATCAATCTCAATTCCTAACTGCAAAGCAGCGTAAAAAAGGTTAGAGCCGTCAATAAAAATTGCCACTCTACCGCGATTTTCCAGAACCTGTTCCGGCGTAAAAAGGTCGTTGCTTTCTATTCTATTCAACATGATTGTTATGCCTCAATTTTTATGAAAGATTGGTAAGGAAATAAGTGCTAATTCATAATCTGTCATAGCACCCCGATCGCAAGCTGCTGGCTATGACGGTACTGTTTCTAGCAGTTCGAGCCGCTTAAACACTGGTTGAGGTTCCCCCAGAGTTTGGTTTGCCGGCAAAGCGCCCCAGGCAGCATGAGCTGAAAAACTCGCTAAACTCTTAACTGCAACCCGATCGTTAAAGTCAATTGAAAAACCTAGCTGCTGATAGATAGCGTTGCTGATATTAGGAATAATCGGCGATAAAAGGTAAGATGCAAGTCTAACAGATTCCAGAACCGAATATAGCACTTGTTGGACACTTTCGAGCTGTCCTTGCTTATACAAAGTCCAAGGTGCTTGCACGTCAATAAACTTGTTCCCAGCTCGAACTAATACAAGTACGGCTTCGCAAGCCTTGCTAAAAGCCAACTCTTCGTAAAAAACCGCTACTCGATCGCCCAAATCCAGTCCCAAACCCTTGAGAAGGTTGTCATCGGAAATGTTTTCCCCCGACACATTTGGAACGTAGCCGTCACAATATTTACGAGCCATGTTTAATGTGCGGTTAAGCAAATTTCCCAAATCATGTGCTAACTCAGCATTCAATGTATTGATAAACCGAGTTTCGTTAAAATCGCCGTCCTGTCCAAACTCGATTTCTT
>JBDTEI010000566.1:0-6873 GCA_039922675.1 Microcoleus sp. | reverse complement strand
CATTAGGTCAAGATGTGAGCTGGCCTGTGGGTCAAATTTTTACACCCTTCGACGCTCTTGGCCAGTGGGTAAAACAAGAAGTGTATCGAGAATTAAATCAATTAAAACGGACAATTCTGCTGTGGCTTAACCCGATGTCTCGCGTTTAAAAGCGTCTGGAGTCCATCAACCAGAAAGTTCCTCCGGTAGTTGCAAAATCTCAACTTCATCGTCCGCCCTTGGGACAGGAGTATAATTTTTGACGATCGACAGACAGTTACGGTCATCAGCCGTTCTCGTATAACTAAGACTGTCTGCGATGTCTTTCATCAACTTGAGCCCCCGCCCGCCTGAAGCTTCAGGATCGATTTCTGACATATCTTTAATTTTCTGCTCTAAATCAAAGGTAGCGCCCGAATCCCAAATTTTAATCTCTACAGATTCAGTACACACCGTCACCTCAATATCAACTGGCAAATCCGGCTGTTTACCCTGGTGGGCGTGGCGCACCGCATTTGTAAAGCCCTCAGCCAAAGCCAACTGACAGCGTATCCACACACTTGTGGGAATTCGCTGCTCGTACAATTGTGCAAACCACGACAAAACTGGGTCTAAAGCACTCCGACCAGTATTGATTTGAAGATCCGCTTTTTTTAGGACTTGCAACTTTTGGGAACCTTTTAATTCAATCACGCTCTGCCACTAAAATTATAGTTCCGAAAAATAGAGGCAAATATTATACTGCCTGTACTTTACGTTTTTAACTTTTTTGCCAAAAGGCGGGCCAACATCACCCATCGCAGTTATTCACAGGCAGCGTCATTTTCCACGCTCTCGATCGGCTGCTGACCATCTAAAAACCAGGCAAACTTGAATGGTAGTTCGATTATACTAGCTGGTGCTGCTAGGAAAATAAATGTCAAATCGAGTTATTAGGTGTTTACGATACCAGAAGTCCCGCCCCGATGTCAATTCGCCCCTGATGCCAAAAAAAGTCCATCAAAGTTTATGTTCTGAGTATAAACTGGGTGAAGTTCGACCTAACCAAAATTTGCATCAAATTTCAAGGTAAATTGAACTCGATGGCTGGCCGGCAAAAGCATTTACCTGGAAAGCGATGTTATTAGACTATACTCAATCTCAGACAATCACGCTGACAGGATATATTTTAAATGACCCCCAGACTCTTGAAAGACTTGTAGTACCTGAGTGCCATGTTTCAAATTCTGGTTATTGACGATGATACGGCTGTTCAAGAACTGCTGAGAAGAACCCTGAAAAAACAGGGTTACGAAGTGACTGTAGCAAGCAATGGCGAAGATGGCGTAGCCCAAGCGCAAAAATTGCGTCCGGCGCTGATAATTTGCGATTGGATCATGCCGCGTTTGACGGGCATTGATGTTTGCCGTCGAGTTAAGGCAGATCCGGAACTGTCAACTACGCAATTCTTTTTGTTGACTTCTTTGGGTTCGATCGCCGATCGAGTCAAAGGACTAGACGCCGGTGCCGACGATTTTATCTCGAAGCCGATCGAACTCAACGAATTGCAGGCGAGAGTACGCGCCGGATTGCGGCTGCACCAACTCGGCCGAGATTTGAAAATTGCCATGCAAAACCTGGAAGCCGAGTTAGCCGAGGCAGCCGAGTACGTGCAATCGCTGCTGCCAGATCCGATGACGGAACCTGTCAGCATCGAGGCCAAATTCATTCCCTCCCGGCAGTTGGGGGGAGATTGCTTCGACTACAACTGGCTGGATGCCGATTCTTTGGCGATTTATTTGCTAGACGTAGCCGGTCACGGTTTGCGGGCGGCGCTGCCTTCTGTGGCCGTGCTGAATTTGCTGCGATCGCGCGCGCTGCCCAACATTGACTACTACAAACCCAGCGACGTTTTGCGCGCCCTGAACACCACCTTCCAGATGAGCTACCAAAATGATAAGTATTTTACCATCTGGTATGGCGTTTACAACCGCATTACTCGCCAGCTAACTTACGCCAGCGCCGGCCATCCCCCGGCCGTGTTGATTTCCCAGTCCCCTGCGAGCACTACTAAAATCCAGCGATTAAAAACCCCCGGAATGCCGGTCGGGATGTTCCCCGATGCCCCCTATGTCGATAATTGTTGCGATGTGGAGGCTTTGAGCACTCTCTACATCTTTAGCGACGGGGTATACGAGATCCACCAACCTGACGGCAATATCTGGGGGCTTGACCCATTCATCGACCTGCTAGCAGCTTACAACGATGCAAGTGCCGACCAGTTAGAGCAAGTTTTGAAATACACTCAAAAGTTGAACGCCAAAGCAGTTTTTGATGATGATTGGTCTTTACTCAAGGTAAACTTTGGCTAGCTGACCTCTTGCAGCACATCTGCGACTAAATAGCAAGAAGGCAGCAGCCCAAAGATTTAGTTAGTTGAGAGAATTTTGCTATTAAAAGCATCGCGGGTCTGAAATATCTCGAAAACTCGATCCATGCTGGTGAGTTCAAATAAGATGCGGATTTGCTCGTTGATAGAACAGACAACTAATTGACTCCCAGCGGCCCGGACTGTTTTGAGCGCTAAGACTAAAGCGCCCAAACCAGAACTATCCATAAATGTCACATCAGTGAAGTCTATCAATACCACATCGGCTCCCGCTTCCACTAGGTCGCTAATCTCTTGGCGGAATTGACTTGCCTTGGTGCCGTCTAAAATGCCAGAGGGCTGAATAATTTTAACTACAGGACTCATATTTTGCGGTGGGAATGTCAGAATTTCTAGCCAGACTAGGCTAGTATAGCTGCGAGATGGACTCCGATCCAAATAACAGAGGGAGAAAGCGCCAGAGCCTGAGAGCGGGAGAAGGGTTTTGAGTGCAAGAGATGGCACTCGTCGCGGATCGGAATGCTGAACGGACTCGCAGCGCTTCGCCACCGCGAGTGCATTTTGAGAGGGCACAATCTTTGTTCTACCGAATGGCCTCTGGCATCAAACTAAACTAACTTTAGCCCGGTAGAGGAGTTTGTCGCCTTGTCTGTAGCCTGTGTAGCGGACTTTGACCGATTGTCCGGCCTCGGCTGTTCCTTCGATGAGCTGGTGCTGTTGGGGGTTGTAGGGAAGCTCGGCTCCGACTGGGGCGATCGACTCTATGCCCCAATGCTGCAATAACTGCTCGACGGGGCGCAGCAAGGGCAGTATTTTCTGGGCCCGCAAGTTATGATTTTCCTGAGCTTTGCTCGCAGCCGTCGGCCACTGCAACATCCAAGATTCTAAAATTTGCACGCTAGCAAGCTGGAATTCCTGCATCAAAGATTCTCGCTGCTGTTCGATCGCAGCTTGCAGGCGCTGATATTCTTGTTCTAAGGCTGTCGGTGCTGCCTTTTCTAACTCTACAAAGTCGGGGGCCAAGGCTGCGAGCAGTTCGGTTAAGGAAATTTGTAAAGCTTGACTGATTTTGAGCAGGATATCGGCTCGGGTTTTCAAAGCTAAGCCACGACGGAGGCGGCTTAGCTGAATTTCGGGAACTCCTGCTTTTTGGCAGAGTTCTCGATCGCTAGAAAGCCCGGCTTGTTGCATCAGCCGTTGCAGTTGAGCAGAATAATCAGGAATATGAGCTGCCACTAAAAATTCATCCAAATTAATAAATGGACATATTCTCGATCGTAAACTGTCGGGAGCCTTAAGGAAATACTTCTTTGGGGCGGGCACTTTCGGAGCACACCCCACAATAGAAGTGGCTATTTGACGGCAACTTTTTCGGCGGCTGTTGCAGTTGTCGCAGAGCCTTGCAAATGCGCTTCTAGGAACCACAAACGCTTGTCAATTGCGCGTGAAATTTCGGTGTAAATATCCGCTGTATCAGCGTCGCCGAGTTCCGCTGCTTTGTCGATCGCCGCGCGCAGGTGTTTGGCGTAGGGTGCATAGCGATCGGCCAAAGCAGTCACGAATTGTTTGCCCTCTACAATGTCGAAAGGAAATTCTGGCAGGATCGAATCGGCGGCAGCGCTGCGGGCTGTTCCTACAGCCAAACCGCCCAAAGCTGTGACTCGTTCAGCCACCAAATCAATATATTCTTCAAGTTCTCCCGCCATTTCGTCGAAGAGCAAGTGCAACTGATAAAAGTCCATGCCTTTGACGTTCCAGTGAGCTTGCTTGACTTGAGTTTTTAAGTCCAGAGTCGTAGCCAGCGTTGCATTGAGCAGCCCGACTACTTGAGTGCGGGTGCCCGCTGACATATCGATCCGCGTCGGGTAAAGGTGTTGTTTGTGGTTGTTGGTAGTCATAGATTTATACCTTGTTATTAGGTTGTTAGTGGTGATTGTCGATCGAACATCTGAGATTGGTTTGGGCGATCGAATATTTGTCTGTCGTGAATTGCTCAGCGTCGGTGCATCTGCAACACAGCACGGGGAGCTCGGCGTACTTTACACGGGATAGTTTCTAAACCGAGACGCTGGCAAGCTTCGTACCGGTGGCAGCCGGAAAATCCGTAATACTGGCCATCTACTTCTAGCACGTCGATGGGTTCGTTTAAACCTACCTCGCGGATGGATTCCATGAGGGCGACTACTTTATTTTGGTCGTTGACTCGCGGCAGGGGGCGGCGAATCTGGTTGAGGGGTATTTCTGCGATCCTCATGGCGGCTCTCTGTTTTGCTTCTTATTAAATCATACTCGTAATGACTTCGACTTGGTAAGAAAAATCAGGATTGAGGCAAAAACTAGGTTTCTGCTGGGAATATTTCTTTTGAGGCGTTGCAGCAATCAAACTGTTGCGGGTGTGCGGGCATTCATTATTCCGAGAGCCAAAAAGAACTAAATCTCGAATAAAGAGACAAGTTGAACTAACTGTTTCATCCTTCTGTGATTGCAAAAGTTCATTGATGATATTGCAAAGTTATGCAGAAGATACAGATTTAACAATTTGTAGCTCAATAATCCACATTTTCCAGGGAATCAAGATAGTGCTAAATGCTAGTTTCTATCATTAGACCTCTTGCAGAAATCTTCGAGTCATAGAGCAACCGCAGATATCGGGCAGATGCAACACCGATTGACGCAGATGGTTTCAGGGTGTTTTCGGATTTTTGCAATAGGCCTATTTCTATTTATATCGTATTCTACAAATTGGCGTTATACGACTGAATTTATTCGTAACACAAACCTTTTATTTGCCACTACAACTAAATCCTATCCATTCAATCCAGCAATAATATTGACGCTCATCGCCAAAATAGCAGTGTTAAAAAAGAACGACAGCACACTGTGAAAAAGCACGAGAAATCTCATGGAACGAGAAGTAGTCTGCACGTCTGCAACTTGGCAAGTCATCCCAATCCCAAAGGAGAAATATAAAAAATCTTTGTAGTCTGGTTCCTCGTCGCCCGGAAAATCCAAACCTTTAGCCTGGGAGTAGGTGCCGTGCTGCTTGTGTCTCAGGTTTCCGTAGTAGCTGCGGGCATAGTGCATGGTGAAGATAGTGTGCACCTGCATCCAAGAGCCAACAATTGTCAGCGCAGAAAGCCCCAAGTGCAGCAATAGCAAATTTGGGGGAAGGCCTTTGGTATCGCGCAGCAGGAAGAAGATGGCTAAAAAGCTAGCAAAAGCCGCTGCGGTGATTGTGCTTAAGATTGCCAAGCGGCCAGCGTCCAACTGCTGAGCGTTGTGGCGCATCAGTTCGGGAGTACCTTTGAGCATCAGCATCCAAGTCAAAATCAGGAAACTGACAGCGCCAGCGTTCCATATACACAGTGCGCGAGTCAGGGGGAGATAGTCACGCGGCAGGAAAACAGCAACTGCTATAGCGAACAGAACAGATGCAAACAGGCGGTGCCGGACGCTCCACACCCAGTGCATTTTAGATTTAGAAATATTTCTCAAATTCATCTAGCCTAAGTTAGGCACAGTAATGGTTAGAAAATCCTAACTATAGCTATTTTGGCAGGGAATCCCAAACAATAATGAATTGGTAACACGCGGCACGGACAGGATTTTTCATGCCTTTCGATAGATCGATCGACCTCAACGTTCTAGGTACAGTGGAAAAAAAGATAACTTGTGGTTTGACACTATGGCATCCTCCCAACCCCTCAAAGGCATTGAATTGATCGACTGCGCCAAAGCCAACGCCCAACAAGGAATCGCCACAGCCGCTGACCTTTGCGGCTACGGGAGCGACCTCAACACGTTCGAGCGGGAACTGAAGCAGGCTTGCCAAAACATCGGCGTCGAAGTTAAGGAATTGAGCGACTTGATTACGGATCAGCAGATGAGCAAACCAGGAATGGGCATCGAAATTGCTCCAGACACGCCCTCCGAACTCTAGGATCAATTTCCACAGCACCAGGAAAGAGAGCTAAAACCGCCCCGACAGGAGTATTGTCAGTCTGCAAGCTGAGGCAGGCTAGAATATTTTGCATGGGAGCTTCTGACTTTTGGCAGGAGTCGTGTTTCCTCCCACGAAGAGGGTGCTTTCTGGAGGGTGCTGAGATTGTTAGGAGGACTGTCGTGTCAGATCAGCAAGACCGAATAATGCGTTTGTTTATAGAGGAGGCTAAGGAGCACCTCGATACTCTAGAAAATGGTTTGGTGGATTTGAAGTCCACCATGAAAGACCCCGAAAGCGTCCAGGAGATGTTTCGAGCCGCCCATTCCGTGAAAGGAGGGGCGGCTATGCTTGGCTTAGATAGTATTAAAACAACCGCTCACCGCTTGGAAGATTGTTTTAAGGTACTCAAGGACGGGCCCGTCAAGCAGGTTGACCAAACGGCCGAATCCCTATTTTTAAGGGGAGTTGATACGCTTAAGGATTTGCTGGCGCGGCTGGAAGGGCCTTTTGGTTTGAGGAATGAAGAGGGAGAAAAACTTGTCCAGTTGGTGATGCCTGTTTTTGCTCAACTGGAAACTCATCT
>JBDTEI010000565.1:0-5422 GCA_039922675.1 Microcoleus sp. | reverse complement strand
CTTAGTTGTCTTGGGTGCAGTTTAAAGTTGGCGGTGCGATCGCCCCGTGATTAAAATAATATTATTTTTTAGTCGTAGTGCATTTAAGTTTGGTATTTTAAATAGAGGCCAAATGCTAAATATTTCTATTTCCCACTTTCTGCTTGTCTAAACTGGAAAATCGGAGAGATAAATTAGCAACTCAGACTAAAGAAATTAGAGTTTTTTTCCTCAAAAATGGCTGCAACTAATTATCTTAATGAAAAAAACTGGTTTTGACGCAGCGGTGCGTAAGTCATAATAGATCATGAGGGTGTATGCGCATTTTTATTAGGAATCTTGAACAGTTAATCAAGTTGAAGCAGCCTGTGTACCAGAAAAATTGCCGAAATCATGAGTACAAGAACAATTGTATTGGTAGAACAATCGGGAGTAATTCCCTACCGTATTGAAAACGGACAAATTGAAGTCATGGTGATTACTTCTTCAACTGGTAAGCGCTGGGTGATTCCCAAAGGGTTAATTGAACCTGACATGACTCCCCAAGATTCCGCCGCCAAGGAAGCTTGGGAAGAAGCAGGTTTGTTGGGTAAAGTGTTCCCGGATTTGCTAGGAACTTACGAGTATCAAAAGTCTGGCTATACTTGTCAGGTAGAAGTATTTTTACAGCAAGTGGAAGCAGTTCTTGAAATTTGGCCTGAAGCTAGCAAGAGAAAGCGGCAGTGGGTAAGTATTCCTAAAGCAATTAAGCGGGTTAATGAACCGGAACTCAAACGGATTCTTGCGGATTTGCCGAATAGGTTCTGGTGATTGATATATCGCAGAGGGAAGTTCGGCAACGATCAGTCTACGGGATGTAACGGATAGTAAGGCGTAGGGTGCGTCAGTCACCTAAATTATCTATAAATATAGCTATAATTACTGACGCACTTTATTACTTTATTTTCAAGCATTAACCGACAGAAAAGGAATGCTTTCAGCTAAGTTATCCTTAACTTCAATTCCCTGTTTTCTTGCCCAAAACTGGCTCAAAAAATGAATTTGCCGCAAACCCACAATTAAATTTAAACCAGGTACAAACATCCACCAAACTGTTAGCGGTTCTTTGATTCCATCGTTGCGGTACAATTCGTTAACCGTGTTGTAAAGTTTGAACTGCACGATGTAAATCCAAGCAATACCGAGGAATGAAAACCAACCAAACCATCCGGGAACGTCTGGATCGAATATCCGCAAAGCTTGGGGAACGGCTACTCCCAAAACAAAGGGTAGCAAGCAAAGTGTCCCCGACCAACCGCTGCCGTTATAGCGGCGCAATTCTTCTTGAATAATCCATTTGTACCAGCCGTAATATAGCAGCAAGCTGACTCCAGACAGTAAAATCACTTGCCACAAAGACCGGGGTTTTCCTAAAGGTTTGTCGGACATTTTTAGATGTAAGATATCAATGGCTGTATTAATTATATTAAGATTTGTTAATTATTGCAAAATTGCTTCTCGGATCGATCGCGCGGTTGCAGGGGCCAGCAGAACACCGTTGCGATAGTGGCCGCTAGCGATGAGAACGTGGCTGTTACCGGGAAGCGTCTCGATAATTGGCGCCGGCCGTCCTTCGGGGCGCGGGCGCAATCCCGACCATTGCTTGATGATTTCAGCTTCTGCTAAGGCCGGACAAAGTGCGATCGCCCTTGCCATCACTTCATCCAACATATCAGCATTCGCCTGAATTTCCCCGCCATTTTCCGAAAACTCCACCGTCGCCCCCACCCAATATTCCTGATTTGCCAAAGGCACAATGTGAACGTCATCGCAAGTAATTACTGGCTGAAAATCAGCATTTCCCAAAGAATTTTTTAACCGCAAATGCAGCGCTTGTCCCAACACCGGGCGAATGTCAACCAATTGATTTAACGATGCAGTGACAGCAGCAGAACCCAAACCAGCGGACACTATTAGTCGATCGAACTCGCCACTAGCAGCAATCGCCGCCCCTTCAACTTCCACCCCAAACTCAAAAATCACCCCATTGCGTTCAGCAGCATCCACCAAAGCCAAAGTTAGCGCCGTCGGATCGACTTGTCGGTCTTGAGGGGAATAAATCCCAGCAATTATGTTATCGTTTACAGATAAGTGAGGATTGCGATCGCGCACTCGTTCGACATCCCAAAGTTCTAATTTCCAACCTTGAGACTCGCGAGTTGCTATCAACTTTTCCCACTTACTTAAATCTTCTCCTTCCGAACAAAGCATCAAAATTCCCTGTTTGTTAAAAGAAATTTTCCGCCCCGTAACTGCTTCCAATTCAGGAATCAAAGTTTCGTAGCGCTGAAGGCTGGTTTCCCTTAACTGCCAATTTCTGCCCTTAACCTTGTGGCTGATAACTCCCATCAAAACGCCGAGGGCCGCACCTGTAGAACCTTGTGCCGGCGGTTGTTTGTCGAATACTGTAACTTTTAGTTCGGGAAATTGACTTAGTTCAAAGGCGATCGATGCCCCAACAATACCGCAACCAATAATTGCAACGCGAACCATTCGATTTTAGATGTTAGATGTTAGATTTTATAGAAGAAGACCGGGCGGTTAGAAACCGCGTCTATACAAACAAAACTCGCCTCTGCGGGTTGAAGAACGGGCAGTAAAAATTATGTTTTACGTTGTTTTCTTCAGTCTGCGGAGGCGGACTTCGTTTTTGTAGGCGCGGTTTCAACCGTACGTCTTATCTAAAGCGATTAGGCTTTAGGAATTAGCTGCAAGAAAGTATCGAAATGATTCACAGCTTTTTGATAACTAGCCGTGATTTTGGCATAGTCAGCCACTTTAGCAGCGTTGTCAATCTCCACCAAATCAGCAAACAGACTCTTGGTCAAATCAAGGGCTTGCTGTTGAGATTGCGGCAACAAACTGCTAGACACGGTTTTCATGGTGCCGCGCAAGTCGCCGAGAGGCCCGTGAATATAAGTTTTGGCATCAATCCAATTTCTTTTTTGAATTAGGGCTCCTAGGTTGTCCATGCGCGATCGAAACTCTGTCAGAGTAGGAACATAGCGCTGAATTTGCTGGATCTGGGCTGTTGTGTAAGTAGTGGGAACTTCTGCTTCGACACTGCTGCAACTAACCAGAAATGCCATCATAAACGCCATCATCAAGGCAAAAAATGAACGGGGACGAGTCATATCGATTTTTGATTTTTGATTTTTGATTTCTCGTTGCGGGCGGGCACGGGGACACCGACCCTACGCACCGAGAGTTAGGTACAAAATATTATTTTACCTCCTGACGGCGCAGAAAAGTTATCAGAGCTTCGCCAACTTTTTCAGACCAATGTTCTTGGGGATAATGCCCCGCTTGTTCTAGTGTGACTAACTCGGCATTTTTCATGGAACTAACTAATTTTTGAGCGGGTTCAACACTCAGCCAAGGATCTGTCAAACCCCACACAAATAAAGTTGGGCGCGTCCATCCTTGCAAGCCTGATTCAATTTCTGCCATTGACTGCGGTAATTGAATGTTGCGGACTGTATTCATTAGCGATCGCCCCGCATCCGAACTCTTCAAAAACGGGCGGCGGTAAACATCTAAATCCTTGTCTGATATCGTCTTGCGACAGCCGCCTTCGAGGGTTCTGTCTACCAAAAGCGGGTCT
Organism: Microcoleus sp.; assembly: GCA_039922675.1. GTDB lineage: Bacteria > Cyanobacteriota > Cyanobacteriia > Cyanobacteriales > Microcoleaceae > Microcoleus. The sequence goes on along the minus strand of JBDTEI010000565.1, from coordinate 1,800 downwards.
TGCGTCATCATATCGCCAATAAAAGGCAGTCCCAACTGCTGCATTTTCCAAGGCAATTTGATATCTGCTGAAACTGGTGTATTTATGATTGCTAAACGTTCTATGCGATCGGGATTTCGCAAAGCGTATTGAATGCCGGCAGATGCTAAAAATCCTTGGACTACCAGGGAAACTCGATCTAATTCTAGAGTTTTAATAAAGCCACCGAGGGCATCAACAAAGGCATCGGGAGTGTAGGCAAAGTCGCGTTTGTCTGGTTTGGTCGATCGCCCGTAGCCCACCCAATCCGGCGCGATCGATCGAAAGCCCTGGGCCGCCAAATCCGGCATGATTGCAGTCCAGGTAAAGCTTTGGGACGGCAAACCGTGCAGCAGCAGCACCGGGGGTTTATCAGTTTCGTTAACCGGATTTGTTTCCCGATAAAACCATTCCAGTGACCCTACCTGAATTATTTTTTCATCAATTGACATTATTTTACTTGTTATAGTTGAAGGAAGAAGGAAGAGGGAAGAAGGAAGAGGGAAGAAGGAAAAGAGAAGAGGGAAAAGAGAAGAGGGAAGAAAAAATCTAGTAGAGAAGAAGGCTTTAGTAGACCTCTTGCAAAAATCCGAAAATACCCTGAAACCATCTGCGTCAATCGGTGTTGCATCTGCCCGATATCTGCGGTTGCTCTAGGACTAGAAGATTTCTGCAAGAGGTCTATTTATCGTCGCGCGTTTGTGATATTTACCTAAAGAATAAGGCGGGTATTCCCCGCCCTACTTATCTAATAGTTGGGTAGGCACAAAGCACTTTACCCAACTAATTAAAGTCCCGCTTAGAAATTCATTTCAGCAGCTTGAACTTTTTCGACCTGTTTCTTCTTGAGAACCAGCATAATTTGAGCCAGCATGGTCAAAGCCACGAAAGCCATCAATCCTTTAACTCTATCGGCACTTTGTAGCACAATCTCCACGTCTTTTTGACCGAAGCCGCCCACATTAGGATTGCTGGTCAAAAGTTCGCCTGCTGCAACTGTTTGTCCTTCGGAAACAATCAGTTCTGGGCCTGCGGGAATTGTATCAACAACTGCTGCACCTTCGGCAGGTTGAATAGTCACTTCATAACCGCCATCTTCAGGTGTGACAATCTTAGAAATGCTGCCAGCTACCGAAGCATTATAAACAGTATTGTTGCTCTTGGCGCCGGTAGGATAAACCTGACCGCGACCGCGGTTGCCACCGACATAAATTTGGTATTTGCCGTAGTGAACTGACTTGTCAGTTTCGGGATTTGGCGACAAAACTGGGAATACCAATTCTTTGTACTGTTCACCAGGCAGCGGGCCCACTAAAATAATATTTTCTTGGGTTTCGCTGTAAGGTTGGAAGTAAAGATCGCCGACTTTTTCCTTCATTTCTTCGGGAATTCTGTCAGCGGGAGCAATCTTGAAACCTTCGGGTAACATCACAACTGCGCCTACATTCAAGCCGCCTTTGCTGCCGTCGCCAGTAACTTGCTGGACATTAGTATCGTAGGGAACCTTGACAATTGCTTCAAAAACTGTGTCAGGCAAAACTGATTGTGGCACTTCCACTTCAGTCGGTTTTGCACCTAGGTGACAGTTAGCGCAGACAATGCGGCCTGTGGCTTCGCGGGGAGTAGCGGGTGCTGTTTGCTGAGCCCAGAAAGGGTAAGCAAATGCTGCTTGGGGAAGTGCGATGTCGCTGCTGAGGAAAAATGCTGCGGCTGCGATCGCAATTAAGGCTGTTTTGGCGATCGTCCTGGCACTGCGGCGAAATATCGCAGATAAGTTAGTTT
>JBDTEI010000564.1:0-5612 GCA_039922675.1 Microcoleus sp. | reverse complement strand
ATAAAAATGAAAGATGAATGTTTTGGAATTGTGCCGATTTTTGGCAAGGAAGCTGATAGTTTGTTTTTGTTGATTCAACATCAAGCTGGACATTGGGCGTTTCCGAAAGGTCACGCGAATCCGGGGGAATCTCCAGCGGAAACGGCTAGGCGGGAATTTGCGGAGGAAACTGGGATATCCGATTTTGAAATGCTGGATAAACCGAGTTTTACGGAACATTATTCGTTTGTTAAGGATGGGGAGCAGATTGAAAAAAGTGTGACTTATTTTTTAGGCTTTGTTAATTCCAGGGAGGTGGTTTTGCAAGTTGAGGAAGTTCAAAATTCTGCTTGGGTTTCTGGTGAGGAAGCTCTCAAGTTGATTACTTTTGATGCCAATCGACGTATGTTCGGGGAAGTTAAGGCATTTTTAGAGATAAGACTCGGCGGTTGAAACCGCGTCTACACAAACGAAGTCCGGATGGTGCGCGGACTAAGAAAATTTAAGACGGATTTGGTATAATTTATGATTGAGAAACCCGGTAACTTTTGCGATACCGGGTTTTTTTAACGGTCAGATTTTATGGGCAAATTTTGCTGCCAATCTGAGGTTATTTGTTGGTTTTCTGGGCTTTGGCGTGCTGTTGCAGGCGAGCGAAAACGTTGTAAGCGTCGGGGCCGGGATTACCGTGTTCGGCAGCGCCGTCGATGGGGCCGTCGATGGCTTTCCAAGCTGGAATTCCGCCTTTGAGTTCGGCTACTTTTCTAAAGCCTGCTGCGCGGAGAAGATTGGCAGCTTCTGCTGTTTGTTCGTCGGTTTCGCCGTAGATATAGATGTCGCGAACGGGCTCTAGGCTTGATTTTGCTCGCTCTACTAATTCGTCGATTGGCATTGGTACGGCGCCTGTAATGCGGCTTTTGTCGAAGCTTTCCAAATCGCGGGCGTCGATGATTGTGAGTCCGGGTTCGCCCCAATCTAAGCGGGCTTTGAGGTCGTGGCTGGATACTTGGGCTTTTAAACCGGGAGGGGTGGGAGTGAAATCTGGTAGTTTTTCTTTGATGTCTGCAATTTGGTCGGGGATAGTTTTCATGGGTAAACTTGTGTTCAATGCTTTGATTGCAATGTAACGAGATGTGTAGGTTGGATGCGTCTTTCTAAAGGCAGAATCGGGCATTGAACTAAAGTCGCAGTTAAGCTGATTTGCTGGTGGTTGACTGCGGTTGCGATCGCTATCTTTGTTGAGGTTGCTAAGCGGTGACTGGCTTGGATGCGGATTGTTTTGATTGAAATGTACGATCGATCTTATTGACTGTAGATATTTTGAAGTGCGTGAAACGAGGCTATCCCGTAGAGAATCGCTAGTCCGACTCGTTATTGTATCAAATAATCGTACTTTAGTCAATACCAATTATTTTAAAATGAAATTTGCACAGGTTGTGCACAGCCTCGTGTGGCATTTTGCCGAAAAACTTGAGATGTTTTTTAGCCAAATTTCTGGTAAAATTTGATACTAACAATAGTATTTAAAGGTATGAATATGTCTGAGAAAAATGAAATTGCTGTGTCTAAAACTTTGACACCGGAAGAGCAAGCGGTTTGGGATGCGAAGGCGAAAGTTCGGGCGCTCCTGAATTTGTGGGATTTGACGGGCGGGAAGATTCCGGTTAAAAAGGGGGATTTGACTAAGCGGATTGTGCGGACTAATGAGACGAGTCAGAGATATGTGGGAGTGCTCGATGAGTTGGAGAAAGCTGGGGCGATTGAGTATTCGGTGGTAAATCGGGTGAAGCGGGTGGAATTGAGCGCGAAGGGTAAAGAGGTTTTAGCGCAGGGGCTGAAAAGTGCTGATTCTCTGTTTGAGTTTGATGGTTCTCAAATCGGTACTCGGCTGGGAAATGCTTTGCTGAGGTGGATTCGGCATCAGGATGGTGCGGCGGGTGTTGCTGCGGAGACTGGGAAAAAGGATGGAGGGACGATCGCATCATACAACGATTTTAAGGCTGTGGCGATCGATGTGTACGATCGGCTGAACCGGGATTACAACTTTGACGATTTAGTGCCGATTTATCGGATGCGGCAGGAAATTGGGGAAAAAGTCAGCCGTTCTCAGTTCAATGAGTGGCTGTTGGAAATGCAGGCTAATGACATTTTTCAACTCATAGGCGGTGAAATGACAGACATCACGCCCGATAAGGCAGAAGATTCTATCAAGACTAAACTTGGCGGAATTCGCTACTACGCCAAACGTCTAAGTTCCGACAATTAACCTCAATCATTTTCTAGTTCTTTACCTCACACAAACTGCCATGACTAACTCTCCTGTTTCCTCCTTGGAAGACATTCATGCTGCTCTTTTGAATCAAAACCCATTTGCTAAACCGCCTTACCTAAACGCTAGCGATGTTTGGGGTCAAGATTTTTTTGATGTTGAGACTATAAATGCTCACGCTTCCGAGCCAATATTTCAGGCATTACAGCAAATTCACAGCCGTCAATACTCGACAACTTCAATCGCGATAACTGCTCAGGACGGAACAGGAAAAACCCACATTATTAGCCGCATTCGCCACCGCCTACAGGCTAAGGGAGGCGGATTGTTTGTCTACGCCAATAAATATGGCGACCTCCGGAAAATTAAGCAAGGTTTCCAGCGAATTTTAGCCGAAAGCCTGGGAAAAATTGGCTGGCAAGGGGTGAAACAGGGGCAGGAACTAGCCACAGCCATGAGCAATGATGCTTTAAAGGCTGGTACATCAAATCCAAAAATTTATTCTCCTCATGATTTAGTTGAGAAATTTAAGAAGGGCAAACCATCTCAAGTCAAAAAATGGGTCAAGGATCTGACAAAAAGTTTTTTGCAAGCCAAAGATGTCAGCGACCCAGATATTGTTAAGGCGATTTTCTGGACTCTCTCAGATGAGCAATCACTTTATGCAATCAAATGGCTGGAAGGTCAAGAACTAGCTCAATACAAATCTAATGAACTGGAATTGCCCACTCAACGACAATCCTTTGAGGCGGTTCTACAAATTTTAGATTTGATTAGTGAATATCAGGAACTTGTCATTTGCTTTGACGAGTTAGACACGCCGGACGCCTACGACGATATTAGCGGCTTACACATTAGCCAAATCGTTGCTGGATTAATTAAAGATTTGCTGCAAAACCTCAGCCGCGGTCTAATTATAAGCGTGATGATGCCTGCTCAGTGGAGTAACAGAATCAAGCAGCTACCGGGTGGAGTCTACAATAAGGTTTCGGCCCAGGGGAATCCGATTGACTTGAAATACATGGACGATAAATCAATTGTTGATTTGGTGTCATTGTGGTTGAAGAAGTATTACGAAACCCGAAAATTAGTTCCTCCCAATCCAGTTTATCCCTTCACAGAAAGTCAACTCAGCAATCTTGGCAAAGGAGAAACTATTAGACAGGTTTTACAGTGGTGTAAGGATAACTGCCATCCTCCTGCTCAGACTAACGCAGTAGATGAGAACGATCGAGAAGCGGCTGACCCGGTTGAAATTGCTTTTACAAAAGAGCTAGGGGATGACTTTGGAGATTGTTTAGAACAGACATACCTGCTTGCTGATGCTATTTTCTTTGCTTTTCAATCAGCAATTGGCAAGACAGTAGAAAGGGTGACAGTTCAAGCAGTGACAGATAAAGTCAAGAAAAAAGGTGGCAAAGATGGTTACATAAATTTTAAGGTAATTGGCAAAGAAAACGGCAAAGATGTCTGTATCGGAGTAGCAGTCCTTCAGTATGATGGTGGCAAAGCATTGGGAGCGGGATTGAGAAGGTTAAATGACTACGAAACCTTTGATCTGACTCGCGGTTGTTTGGTTCGTTCTACAACCAAAAAAATTACTTCGTTTATGGAGCAAAAATATCTTGAACCGTTAATTAGACAAAAAGGCGGTGAATTTGTACCGCTGAAAGAAGAGGAAATCAAGCCGCTGATAGCTATTCGGGCTGTTCACAAGAAGCGCGAAGTAGACTATGGGGTGAGTGAAGAGCAAATTTTTCAGTTTATTGCGGAGAAAGGTGCCCAGAAAATGCTGGGAGTTAGCAACCCTCTCCTTAAAGATATTCTCAGCGATCCGTCCTATCAGATTCCTGCCGATATGATTGAAGATGAACCGATAACTGTAGCGCAATCTATTGTTTCTGATTTATCAGAAGCCGAACAAACAGAAGAGGCGATCGACAATTTGCTCACTGATTTTAATTAACGGTTCACAAACTATCAACTTTATATTGAAACAAAAACCCTCATGTCGCTAGTAAACATTGACAGAGCTATCCGTTTGCCTGCGGCAGATGTAGAAGCATTAATCCAAGGGCAAATGATTGCTGCAATAGTTTGGCGAACGTTTAATCCGGGAGAACAATATGCACTCTATCCAGGTGATAATTCTAATATGTCCTTGATGAAACCTCAGCAAATGAGCTTGTTTCCAAAGTTAGGGCAATTAGAACTCCCCTTGGTAATGTTGGATAAAGTTTCGATCAAAGCTTGGGCTAGGTGCGAATTTTGCCAAATGCTCAATGATCCAGAATCATTAGAGGCTTTGTCGCAGTTAACAGTCTGGAAAACTGAGGGATTACAGCAAACTCTCCTAGAAAAACCTTATCTTTTTCTAGCTTATCTTCGCGTCTATCTGTTACCTCAGCCGCTGGAAATGCCAGTGCATCCCAGCGGCAATTTTGTATCTTTGCCAAAATCCCTAACTGTGACTGATTCAACGCCTGTTTTGAGCGAGTCTATGTTTGCCAAACGCCGTCAAAAACTGGAAAAACTAGAGCCTCCCGAGCATCCAGAATTGGAAGAGTTGCAAAGTGCATTAGTGCATTTATCCACCACCAACCCAAAAGCCAAACAACTAGACGCACAACTCAAAATGTTTCTCGGTTGGTCGGAAAAATTACCCGCAACACAATCATACTCGGATTTAGGTTGGATAAGTGCGATCGCAGCCTTGGGAAATCGCACCAAAGAACTAGATACGGACAAAAGCAACTATCAAGCAGGAACCGACTTTGAAAATGTAGTGCGCGATAGCCTTGAGTTTTTGGGATTTACCATAGATTATGCTCACAAAGGTGGTGCTGGTGGCTTAGATTTATTATGCTCCAAACCTTACCCCTTAGTTGGCGAGTGCAAAGCCGGTAAAAAAATCCCTAATGATACAGCAGTTCAATTGCTGAATTTAGGAACGCTACGGCTCAAAGATAAAGAAATACTCGCAAAAGCAACTAAGTTGATTATTGGCCCTGGCATTCCAACTACTCAACTTATGGATGCAGCAAAAGTACACGGTATGGCAATTATGAACCCTGAGACGCTTGAAAAACTGGTTAAACTTCAAAGCAAGTATCCTAACTCAGTGGACTTATTTAAACTGAAAGAATACTTAAAACCGGGACAATCTGATGATGAAGTTGCTAAATATATTGATAAGGTTGAACAAGAAATTAAATTGCGATCGCATTTAGTCCAACTCGTGAAAGATTACTTGGAAAAAACCCAATCTCAAAATGTGGGATTTAGCGAATTTTACGGTGTTTATGCCTACTCAAATCCGCCTCAACCTTTGTTAAGTCGAAAACAATTGCATGAAGTTACAGTC
>JBDTEI010000563.1:0-8380 GCA_039922675.1 Microcoleus sp. | reverse complement strand
TCTATTTAAACTAACTCTAAATTCTGAGAAAAGTGTGAAGTCAACCAACAGCATTGCTGGGAAAGCTGGTCAAAGCATTGTATTAAAGCCGTTTTGCGGTTGCTGTTAAGATTAATTAAGCTTTTTTCTAGCTAACTTATCGCTTGTGGGGCGACCTTTTCAAGTCGCCCTACAATATAAAAACCGGGTTTGTACCTTTGTATGTAAGTCTTAAGATATAGAGTAATCTACCTAGTTAGGAGGATGTTAATTAGATGTGGCCCATAGCTTATTTGTGCGGGACGATCACATCAAAAAAAGCATCTTCCAAATCATAACCAAACATCTGCGACATCGCTATCAACTTCGATTTACTAGGAATTCCCTGTTGATTCAACCAATCAGTCAACACAAATATTTTGCTCATTAAGAACATTTCCAAAGCTTCAGGATTGTACTGAATTCCTTCACTGCGGTGGAACTGGTGCGGAACCAACATTGCGGAATAGCGGGCTAATTCTCCGACTTTCCAATCTAGCAAAAATGGGAGCCACGGATAACAAGCATCCAAGCGAATAAACCACAGCCGCACTTCTGGAAGTTCGGAGATTTCTCGCGGATCTAATTCTTCGCGCGGATACTCAATTTCAAATTGTACCTGTTGTTCGTTTTGGGCGATCGCCCCTTCGGCCAGCCACTGTTCAATGACAGTCCGCACTGGGGATAAATCTAAGCTGTTTATGCGATCGGCATTGATCGATATCATAATAGTCATAAAATGTCAACTGATTTTAGATTTTAGATTGCTGCTACCGATGGATTTGGGGGTAAGAGGCTCATTGCTGGATTGTCAATTGGGTAGCATTTGGCGATCGTACCATCAGCCATTAACATTGTATAGCAGAATGAATAAGGAATAAGGCAAATGCAATAAAATCAATTTTTTTAGCCTTTACCTATGATAATAAGGGTTCTCTCAAAGGTCGTCTTACACCACCACAATAATAAAAATGCGCCTACTAAAATCCGGTGAATCAGCATTGATTAAAGCTCTACTTATGACCAACTCTAAACTTGCTGAAGTAATAGTGCCAACACTAAACACTGCGCGTGTTGAGGACATGGACGATGGTGGGATGGGTAGCCTCCGCTTCAAATCCTGCGCTGCTGATTCAGGCAGAAGGCTTGGCAGAACAGTCGCTGAAGCTGAATTTTTAGATGAGGATGGAGTTCCTGTATCTGTCGAATTGAATTTAGATGAGCATAGTCAACTTTTTGAGCTTGATGTTTGGAAAATTGATTATTCTCCTGTGTCTAGATGCCCAGACCTGGGACAAGTTGTGATTAAAGGAAGAATCTAATAAAGGCGATCGCACTTTCGATGGTGTTGCAAATTTTTGAGATTCTTCGCTTTATTCAGAATGACATAATTTAGGTTGTTAATGCTTCCAGGAATAAATTAGCGCTCGCCCTCGCTAATAACTAATGACTATCTCTCGACTTTCTGGGCCTTAACTTCTAACTTCTTTCGTTGTCGCTCCACAAACTCCGCTATAGTTTTTTTCCTAATTTCCATCTCCTGAAAGTCCACCACAAAACTAGCTGTTTTTAGTTCAACCGCTAAGGATTCAGTAATATCGATAATTTCCACCCAGCTAGCACATTGATAATCTGAATCTTCATATTGTTTAATTCGGTTTTCTTCAAGCCCCAACCTATCCGCAAGTTCTTTTTGACTCATTTGGGCAGCAATTCGAGCTTTAATTAAGACTCTGGGCAACTCTAAAATCGAGTCTACTTCAATTTTGAGGTCTTGGCTGCGATCGCAACCTACTAATCTTTCATACTCAGCTATTTCTGCTTTAAAAGCATCCAGGTGACTTTGGATAGATTCACGCATCACTAACCACCAAGGATCGTTCTTTTTTACCTCTTCATCTTGTGCGTCATATTGGGTTAGGGTATATTCACATCTTTTCAATAACTCTTGCGTGCATTCATATTGCTTTTCATTTCTAATCATGGCGACCACCTTATTAAATCTATAGCAATAATTCCTTTAGGATTTCGCTCTCTGTCCCGCTGAAATAGTTCATAGGAAGTTAGATCGTAACTACCGACTGGTTGGTCGGATGGAAAGATTTCACCGCGATAAAGAGCTTTTTGTGCAGCTCGGTCTGCATAATTTCTCAGTCGAGGAGCCTGAGTTTTCAGATAATTCATATCCACCTCCTCTCTATCCCAACAAGCATCAAAGTCTTGAGGAGCTAGTTTGCTAGTAACAAAGCTACCATTGATGTAAATTGTCCTGCATCCGGCTGCTTTTAGTTGCTCCATTGCCATTTGCAATCCATTTATCATGCGACTGCGAAGCGGTGTTGTTCCAAATCTGTCTTTGAACTCTTCCCATTCTGCCCAATACACTCCTGGTGGCAAGTTGCCATGGTCATCAAATTCTGGAATCATACCCTCATACCTTTACACTGTAACACAATTTTATTGTCAGTTTTTAATGACTGTTGATTTCCTCAGCATACCTTAATCGTTGGGGCAAATAACCAGGATTTAGTATTATACCTGGAAGATCCTGTAACTAATTACCCATTTTTCCCAAACTTGCCATCCTGCAAAGAATTACCAATTCCCTGAATAATTCCCCGCCCGATCAAACCAATTCCCCGCCCGATCACCTGCGTCAAAACATAAACAACAGCAGCACCAAATAGCGAAATCACCGCGCGAACCCTAGGCGCGATCGCATCCCTAGCTTCCAGCAGCAAAGTAAATACCAACTGCCACCCGTAAAGCTGTGCTAACTCCAGATTTCTCGGAGCATAAATATAGATTCTCTTAATTCCAGAATCGCCCAAAACAAACAACCAAAATCTGCTTTCAAAAATAGCTTTGGGTTCCACAAAATAGCTATTCCAGCGATATCTCCACGATAAATCATTCCGAAACCGCTCAATTTCTCGTGTAGAAATCAACTTGCCATCATAAAAACTTTGCTTAATTTCCTCAATATCCGCAAAATTATTGAGTAGAGGCTGCACCACTCCGCTAGCAACTTGAATTACCAAATTTTCTAACAAATATTCAGCTCGCTGCATCGCTTGTAGGCTACCAGCAACACAAGAAATATTATCAACTGTTAGCGGAATTTCAAATAAAAAATGTGCAAATAAATCTACAGTCATCGGTATTTTGTCAAGGATTTCTGCGGTAACTGCTTTTTCATCTGCCAGCAGCACCGGCACAACTTCTACGCCGCTGCCGGAAATTAAAAAAGCAGCGGTTCCCCCTTGACTAGCTGGCAGTTTAAAGCTGCTTTTGCCGTCAACAACCGGAGTTTCCCCCGTTTGCAGCGTATAGTACCTGCCAAAAAAATCTATGATTGTCGCTTCCCACAAATTCCGCAAAATAGCAGGCATTTTTTCTGACAATTGAGTTGGCTGCACTTGCGAAAAGCGCAATTCCTCCAGCAAATCCTGTAACTTCCGCAGGATGGAACTAATCAATTCGCGCTTTTTGGTCGATCGCAAAATATCGATTTCCAAAGGCACGCCAGTCAAATTCACCACATTAAACTGCAATTTAGCCGCCACCGAGTCAAACAAGCTTCCTCGCCAATCACTCGCAACCGCCAAAGACTCGCCCGAAACTGGAAAATTCGCTACTTGCAATTGAGAATTATTTAATAAATTATCCCGTCTCCCTTTTCCCGTCTTCTTTCTCTCGTCTTCTTCTTCCCTCTGTTTACCCTGAGCGAAGCCGAAAGGCGCTCTTCCTTCTTCCTTCTTCCCTCTTCCCTCTTCCTTCTCCTCTCTTCCTTCAAACAATAACTGACTGACAATCCAGCGAGCAGCCAGCAATTCTCGGCGCTGCCCGCTGAGTACAACCCCATCTAAAATAGAAGGCAAATCTGTCGGTTCTGCCGCTCTCATCTGATGCAAATCAGCTTTGACAACCGCCAAAGCTGCATCTATTTCTTGCAATCCAGATAGACAAAAATAAGCCAGTATTTTTTTGTGTATCGGCGGATCATCTATGGCAGCGACTGCATTTTTATCTGCATTTGCTGCGGAGTTTTCTATTGTTTGAACCGCCACTGAATTTAGCTCTATTTCCGAGCTATCTGGCGCATCCGCCGGCCAATAACTGCTGCCCGATGCCACGGCGCGAATAGCCTCCATTGTCTGGGAAATATCTCTACCTTTAGGACAATAGCCATAGGCGCCCGCAGCTTGTACTTGCGCCAACAGCTTTGGTGTCAGCGGCCCGCCCAGCAGCAACAGCGGTAGGTTGGGGTACAAACTTTTGAGTTCGCGACAAACTGCTAGCGCCTCGATTTGACCCGATCGCAAATTGAGGGTTTCAACAGCAAAAATTACCAAATCTGCGGGCTTCTTGGCTCTTTCAGAGTCTAGCGAGCGAGTTTCCAGAACCCGCAACGCTTCGGTTCCCGTGGCAACCGAGGCGACAACTTCCAAGTCTGGATACTGCTCGCAGGCGACTCGCAGCCCCAGCCGGAAAATGGCGTCGCTATCGATCGACAGCAGTTGCAAATTACTCACTCGATTTTAGATTTTAGATTTGAGAGGTCGATCGCGCGAAAACCCAATTACTCGGGGATCAAATTACCATCAGGAGGCCCAGCCTGTTTAGGAATCGAGGGCGCTGGGGGCTCGGGAGCTGGAGCTGGAGCTGGAGCTGGAGCTGGAGCCGGAGCCGGAGCCTCTTGTCTGGCGGGCGGATTGTAAGGTTCCGGCTCCCTCGCGGGCGGATTGTAACGTTCCGGCTCCCTCGCGGGCGGATTGTAACGTTCCGGAGCCGGGGCCTCTTGTCTGGCGGGTGGATAGTAAGGCTCTGGAGCCGGGGCTTCTTGTCTGGCGGGTGGATAGTAAGGCTCCGGAGCCGGAGCCTGCTCGGGAGGAGGGGCGTACTGCTCCTGTCGCGGAGCTGGCGCGTATTCCTCCTGTCGCGGAGCTGGTGCGTACTCCTCTTGTCGCGGAGCTGGTGCGTACTCGCGAGTCGGTTCCGCCGCCGGTGGCGGTGGAGTGTTGGCTCTCAATTCGGCACTCCACCGCCTGATCGCCCCTGTAGCCTCTGAATTTAGCGCTCTACCGTAACCGATTTGAGAAGCCATATCGATCGCCGCCGACAGACTCCCTTGAGAAGCCAATTCCGCAGCTCGATCGAGAATCGGTCGGTCTTGAGCCACTTGCAATTCGCTCACCCACTCATAGACATTATCCTGAGCTTTGGCGTACAGAGTCCTACCGCTCTTAATTTCCGAAGCTTTGTCAATAGCTGCGCTAAGTTTTCCTTGCTTCGCCAGGGCGATAGCTTCATCCAAAAAAGGCTGATCTTGAATAACTTCTATGCGTTTCGTCCACTGAGCCAATAAAGTTTGCGCCTCTACCCTGCGGGGCCGGTTTTGAGATATCGGCAGTAGCTGAGCGATGCCGCCCTTAAGTCCTTCAACCGTTCCCGGTTCTGCCAACTGCTTCGCCAGAGTCACAAAAGATTTGTCTTCTATGCGCTGAATTTCCCGGCGCCAAGTAGCCACCAAAGTTTGAGCGTGAACCCGCCGCGGCTGAGAAGGCCCGATCATTTGAGCTTCCTCGATCGCTACCTGAAACGTCCCTATCTGGCCGTAACTGGCGATCGTACTCGCCATTTCCAGCCGCAGCAAATCTTGAAACTGCACCTGCAAATTTTCAATTTCAACTTGAGCCTGCTTGTACAAAGGGCGGCCCGGAGCAATTTGGCTAGCAGCCCCTTGCCCTTCTAGCAAGCTAAAAATGTGTTGAGGCAGCGGAGTTGATATCGACTGGTTCCACGTCACCGCCTGAGCCCTACCCAACTGCATCAAATCTTGAGCTTCGGCAAACAGTGGCGTATTTTGCGGCACCACAGAAGCCGCCTCGATCGTCCCCGGCAAGTCTTTCGCCTGTAACCGCTTAGTAGCCATTGCCAGCAAAGTCCGGCTCCAGCCCTCAATTTCCTTTTCCGCTTTAGCGCGGGCAAAAAGCTGCGAGTCTATTTTGCGAGCCAGGACGATCGCCTCAGCGAACTTTTGCGGAGTGCCATCCTGCGCCAAATTTCTCGCCTCTTGCAAGCGCTGCCAGCCGTTTCTTTCCAAAGAAATCTGCTGGATCAGCTCGTTATAGCGCTTCTGACTCCAGAAAATATTTTCCAGCTTGAACAGAGCTTGAGCGTAATCCCAGGCCTTCTTTAAATCCTCATTTTTCAAAGCTGTTAGGGCTGTATCGTAGAGTTTTTGACCTTCCTGCCAATTTTTTTCCCAACCAGTAACAGCCTCCTGTACCTCTGGGTAAGACGGACTGGTTTTCGGAATTCTCGCCACAATATCCAGAGCGCCCTTCAAATCGCCCAGCTCAATTTTTGCCCTAGCAAATCTGAGCATGGCTTTCGACCATTCCCCGATCAAATGTTGACCCTGCGAGTATAGCGGGTGTTCTTTCGGCCAAGCTTGCACCAGGGCTATTGCCGATTCTAACTGTTCTAGCTTGCCCGACTTAGCGGCTTGCTGAGCGCAGTAAAGTCGCTCTCCGTCCGCCGCCAGTGGCGACAGTTGCTGGCAATTGGGCGGCGGCGGCATCGTCAGCAACCACAGAAATGCCGCGACACCGGTTACTCCAAATCCCACCAGGAGACTCAGCCAGATTAGCTGCCACTGCCAAAAAGTTCTTTTGCTCTCCGTTGGCAACGTCTGGCTAGAGGAGGAACTCGCATCGCCTGTCGCCTCTGCACTCAACTGTGCCGTCGGTTTGGTGGATCCGTTGTATTTGGGTGGTGTGTGGAATTGGTCAGATTGTCGTCTCGCCATTACTTCAGCTTGTCCTGTAATGCGCTATCTGCGTGACACTCGCACATCAAATCATAGATTGCGATGTGGGCTTCTGACTCCTGTTAAGGAGATCGAGAACTTCCTTCAAGGTACTAGCAATCTTTCCCTCTACGGCGTTTTATAGTGAGGTTTGTGTCTAGCCCCACTGGTTGCTTCCGAGCATTTTCGGCTCAAGAAGCACGTAAATCATACCAGTTATCAAACAATTATTCAAAGCTTCCGGGGCAGTCTAGCATAAAAAACACTCTCGATCCCCCGTCAGTCGATTTGAGATTTTAGATTTTAGATTTTAGATTTGGCTCGGCAGATAAATTTGGGGGTGTTAAACTAAGGTCTAATATTAAATCCGGGTCAGAAATTCGCTCGATCGTCCTAGTGCGGTTGAAACTGCAACTACAAAAAATTTAGTCCGCTGGGAGCGGACTAAAAAATAAAGCCGGTACTAAAGCCGGATTTTGTCTCATCTTTTTTTACGTGTAGCGGGTAGAACTGATTTTTGGGCTGAGTTCTAAATTTTATTTCCCGATCGTCCAACTTGCCGATCGAGTTTCACTTTTCACGCAGGCGCGCCGCATTCCACTGCCCGACGGCAATCAAGTCCGAGCGTTTCCATTTCTCTACTTAAATCATTTTATACCGCCAACAGCCCCAGCCCAAATATCAGTTTTGCTTCTATTTGCTTCTTACAGTAGCTGCCTCATCCTTTACGAAGCCTTTGGCGTATCGCTGGCAGTCGATGTTTCCGTAGCTGACCCTGCAGAACGATATCCGTAGAAATCTATCCGGTAGTCTACAATTTTGACACCTGTTTGCTGTTGAATTTGTTCGATCAAGTCGATCGGCAGTTCCACGTGAACGTCGAGAATTTGAGCCGTATCCAGACAGTTAACATGAGAGTGAGAGTCGCTGACATTCCCGTACAAACGTCCTTCCGAGCGTTCTAGGCACTCAATAATCCCTTCTCTCGACAAAGCTTCCAGATTTTGATAAACAGAAGTATGACCGATCGAATGCGCTTGTTGGTTCAGGCGATCGTAAATTTCCCGAGCCGAGAGGTGTTCTTTTGCATCCCACAAAAGTTCTAGAATAAATCGACGCTGGCGGCTCAAGCGCATTCCCATCGCCTGACAGCGGTTTAAAGCATCTTCTAATGAACGAATTGGTTTCACAGCTACCGCCTTCTAGAGCCTGCTCGATTTTTTATTCTGATACAAGATTGCACGCCGAGCCTATATCCACTCATTCTAACGCAGCGTTGCCCAACCGTAGAAGGTAGAGGTCAAAAATCTCGCATCAGCCAACTTTTTCTAGTTGCTGCTGAGCTGGAGCTAGCAGCAACTAGAAAAAATTTTCCGCCTCAAAAATATTGTTTTGACTCTATCTTCTACTGCAACAAATCCTACTTCGCAGAGGATTTGATAGCGTGAACCAGTAACTTGGCGATTTCCGAGAGTTGCTTTTTGTTGAAAGTTTTGAGCAAAAGCTTAACTACCGCCTTCGGTTCGGCGGGAAGAGCTACTTGCTGCG
>JBDTEI010000562.1:0-3376 GCA_039922675.1 Microcoleus sp. | reverse complement strand
CTGTCAAGCGTACTTTGGAACGCACTCCCCCGGAATTAGCAGCAGATATTATTGACAGGGGAATTATGCTGGCCGGCGGCGGGGCGCTGATGAAAGGTTTAGATACTCTGATCAGTCACGAAACAGGCATTGTCACTCACGTGGCAGCAGATCCGCTGTGCTGCGTGGTTTTGGGCACTGGTAGAGTCTTAGAAAATAAACAGTTGGAACGGGTTTTCAGCGGGCAGTCGTCGCGCAATATGTAGTTAACAAACTTGGGATTTTGGATTTAGGAATAGGGCTGCTATCTAAAATCTAAAATCCTGACATAACAATTTTAAATTACTGAGATTATGCTAAAAAACACACTCCGCAGGTGGTGGGATCTGCGTCTGCAAATTGCTCTTTTAGGTTTAGCTGTAACTGCGGCTTGGGGAGTTAGACAAACACAAGGTGCTGCACTGTTTGAAGTTTACAATTGGGTGTCTCGTCCGTTTCACGCTAACGGTTCTGGCCAAGAGCAACTGATCTCGGCGCGTACTCAAGAATTGCAAGCGCAGGTATTAGAATTAGAAACTCAAAATCAGAAGCTAAAAGAGCTTTTAGGTTACGTTTCTGCTAAGAAACCTAAAGGGACTGTCGCTCCAATTGTCGGTCGCAGCGCTGACCATTGGTGGCAGCAAGTAACCTTGGGGCGCGGTAGTAATGATGGCATCAAAACAGATTTTACTGTGATGGGCCCCGGCGGTTTGGTAGGTCGGGTTGTCAGCGTTACTCCTAATACTAGCTTGGTGCTGTTAGCCAGCGACCCTACGAGTCAATTGGGTGTGGGAATTACCCGCAGTCGCAACATGGGTTTTATGCACGGGAAAGGCGGAAATCAGGCTGTGATGGAGTTTTTTGATAATGTTCCCAATGTCAAGCCTGGGGATTTAGTTTCAACTTCTTCTTTCAGTCAGTTGTTCCCTGCTGGTTTGCCGGTGGGAAAAATCGTTTCCGTGGATATGAATAAAACTCCGGCTCCCGAAGCTATTGTTGAGTTTTCTGCACCGATGAATTCTCTGGAGTGGGCGGTGGTTTATCCCCACGATAAGCAAGCGGAACTCAAGGCGGCGCCGCTTGAATCTCCTGCACCTTCGGGGGGAACAAAGCAGCAATGAAGCGTTTATCTCGGTTGTCTTCGCGATCGCGCCAATTTCTCAACTTCAGCGTTACATTTGTTTCTGTACTGCTGTGCCTACTAATATTGCCCACTCGGATGCCGGGAATGGAATTGCTGGGAATTAGCCCTAACTGGCTGTTAATTTGGTTGGTAGCTTGGAGCATTAAGCGGAAACGTACAGTTTGGGGAGCCGCTAGCATGGGCTTGGTTTTGGGGTTTCTTCAAGATGCGATGACGGCTCCTTATCCTACCCACGCTGTGAGTCTAGTTATTGTAGGAGTCTTAACGGTTGTTTTGCTCAAAAGCTGGTCGATTCCGGCGGATATTGTTGAGAGAGATCCGATTCCGATCGCGCTAATTGTGTTTGGGATGGCGGTGCTGGCGGAAACGGTGATGGGGCTGCAATTTTTGGCTATGGGCGATCGGGCTTTAGTAGAAATTTGGAGCTATCACCAGCGTGTGGCTTTGTGTTCTGCTATTCTCAGTAGTCTTTGGGCTCCGGTAATTTATTTTCCCCTCAATCGTTTATGGGAAATGACCAGAAAATTAGAAAAATCTTAGTCAGTTGATAGTTGACAGTTGACAGTTGACAGTTGACAGTTAACAGTTTTCATTAGTTAGCTTGATTGGGACTTACGTGCGAGTGGCGAGAAACCGGGTTTTTTACGAAAAAAATTAATTTCAGCCCACCGATTAGGTAAAAAACCCGGTTTCTAAGGGGCGAAGTACATTCAAGACTGTGTTCATTCTACTATTACTTGTTGGCCCAAACCTAATAAGTGATGAACGGCAATAATCAAGTCGCTGAGAATGAAATTAGGCTGGTGCTTTTGCAGTTGATGGCGACTGCGAATACCGCAGGTAACGGCAATTGTAGGTATTCCCAATGCTTGTCCCGCAAGGATATCTGCTTCGGTATCTCCGATCATCCAAGCCGAACCTAGGGATGACTCAAATTCTTCTGCAACTTCCGCCAACAATTCGGTTTTTAAGGCTGTATAGTTGTGATAGGCGGCATCTGGTATCTGAGTGCCGCGAATGCTGGTAAACAGTCTGGCTAAACCATAATTTTGCAAGAGTTGAACAGCTTGATTTCTCGGCCGCAGGGTGACTAAAATCAGCCGCACGCCGCGGGAGTGCAGAAGTGCGATCGCCCATTGTACTCCCGGCTGGATGCGATCTAAGTGCAACAAGTCTGGCTGATTGACAATCCGACTCACGCATCCGAGAAAAACGTGAATTTCTTCTCCCGACAAGCCAGAACTTTTGGCTATTTCAGTATCGGGCACTCGATTTTGTTTCATTTGCCAAAACTGCTGTTTGCTGAGGATTTGGAGGTTGAGGTTGATTCCTCGGCCGCGGTAGGCTGCTTGAGTGTCGGTCAATCCCTGTTGGTAGGTGGTGTAGTAGCGATCGGACACATCGACGATCGGCCCGTCTAAATCGCAAAATACCGTCATCCGGGGGGACGAGTCAGCCTCTGAGGGTAGCTTGTACTGAAGGTTTTCGGAGTTCGGGGCGACAGCAGTTAACATATAAGGTTGAGTAAATCAAGGGAGCTATACATTTCTTGACTTTAGCAAGAATACTATAAGTTATAATACAAAATTTCAAACTCGATTATTAAAAAAACCTATTAAAATCATGAGGATAGCTGTCAAAAAGGGCGATCGGGCCTGCGCGTCGATAAATTCCAGGGAAAAAGTGATTTTTGTGGCTGTTGATATGTGCTTTAGCCATTAAAGTTTAAAATTAAGTTTTTCGTGTTGTGTAATTTACCCATGCTCAAACAAAGTGATTTTGTTAGGAATTCAGACACTAATCGAGTAGAGGTGCTTTCCGAAGCACTGCCTTACATTCAACACTTTGCCGGCCGCACGATTGTGGTCAAATATGGCGGTGCGGCGATGAAAGATAGCACTCTAAAAGACAAAGTTGTTCGGGATATTGTACTGCTAGCTTGCGTGGGGATGCGTCCGGTTGTGGTTCATGGCGGCGGCCCAGAAATTAATATTTGGCTGGAAAAATTGGGAATTGAGCCACAATTCAAGGATGGTTTGAGAGTGACTGATGCCGCGACGATGGAAGTCGTAGAAATGGTTTTGGTAGGAAAGGTAAATAAGGAAATTGTTTCGTTAATCAACCAAGCTGGTGGCAAAGCAGTAGGATTGTGTGGCAAGGATGCCAATCTGATTCAAGCTCGTCCAGATGGTCGGGAAGGAATTGGGTTTGTTG
>JBDTEI010000561.1:0-12033 GCA_039922675.1 Microcoleus sp. | reverse complement strand
CTGACGTTTACGGCCGCCTTACCGGCAAAGCAGGCGTTTGCTTGTCCACCTTGGGCCCCGGCGCAACTAACTTAATGACAGGAGTTGCTGATGCTAACTTAGACGGCGCTCCCCTAGTAGCAATTACCGGACAAGTCGGCACGGACAGAATGCACATAGAATCGCACCAATATTTAGATTTGGTCGCTATGTTTGCACCAGTTACTAAGTGGAATGCTCAAATTGTTCGCCCCGGTACAACGCCAGAAATCGTCCGCAAAGCTTTTAAAGTAGCTCAAAGTGAAAAGCCGGGAGCCGTTCACATTGACCTACCAGAAAACATCGCAGCGATGCCTGTAGAAGGAGATCCGCTCACCAAAGACAACCGTGAAAAAACTTTCGGTGCTTACCAAAGTCTCAATAAAGCAGCGGTGGCAATTTCCAAAGCAAAAAGTCCTTTGTTGTTAATCGGAAATGGAGCTATTCGAGCTAATGCTAGCGAAGCGGTGACAGAATTTGCTACTCGATTAAATATTCCGGTAGCTAATACTTTCATGGGCAAAGGTGTAATTCCTTACACTCATCCTTTGGCACTTTGGACGACGGGATTGCAAAAACGGGATTACATTAGCTGTGCTTTTGAAGAAACTGATTTAGTGATTGCTGTTGGCTATGATTTGATTGAATATTCCCCGAAAAAGTGGAATCCTGACGGCAAAATTCCGATTATTCACGTGGGAGCTCTGCCAGCAGAAGTTGATAGCAGTTATATTCCTGTTGTAGAAGTTGTGGGGGATATTTCTGATTCGCTGAATGAAATTTTGCAGCGTGCCGATCGCATGGAAAAAGTAGACCCTTTTGCAAAGCAATTGCGGGCGGATATTCGCGCTGGGTACGAACAATATGCAAACGATGATGGTTTCCCGATCAAGCCACAAAAAATTATTTACGATTTGCGGCAAGTTATGGGCCCGGAAGATATTGTGATATCTGATGTGGGTGCTCACAAAATGTGGATCGCGCGGCACTATCATTGCGATCGCCCGAATACCTGTTTAATCTCTAACGGATTTGCGGCGATGGGTATTGCGATTCCGGGCGCGGTGGCTGCAAAACTCGTTTATCCCGATCGCAAAGTAGTAGCAGCAACGGGCGACGGCGGTTTTATGATGAACTGTCAAGAGTTAGAAACTGCGTTGCGCGTCGGTACTAATTTTGTTACTCTCATCTTTAATGACGGTGGCTACGGGTTAATTGAATGGAAACAGGAAGATCACTTTGGTCATTCTAATTTCGTCAAGTTTGGCAATCCCGATTTTGTGAAATTTGCCGAAAGTATGGGTTTAAAAGGCTATCGCGTGGAATCCGCCAGCGATTTTATTCCTATCCTGAAAGAAGCGCTTGCTCAAGATGTCCCCTGTGTGATTGACTGTCCGGTAGACTACCGGGAAAATGCTCGTTTCAGTCAATTATCTGGGGATATAAGTTGCCATATCTAAGTTAGGAAACGGGCATTTTTTTGTTCGCTTCATTCAATTGACAGTTGACAGTTGACAGCGATCTCTACCTGGAAGGAAGAGGATTGGAGTAATGAATAGTCTGATTTTAATTTCTCCCGATCAGGGTTCCGGCTTTAAACCAATTCTTTCTGGTAAATCAACATAGTGTCACGTACCTGAAATCCTCTGTGTTTCAGGTACGTGACACTCTTCCATAATTAATTGACAACCGCTATAGTATCGGCTCCTTAATTTAAATAAATTAGTCGTCCTTGCTGTTCCATAAAAACAACAAGATTAAAGCATCCTCATATCACTAATTTAAAAAATATTGCCAAGTAAACAACTGTATGGTATACTACAAGATTGTGAATATTAATCAAAAGTAAAGTAACAAGCCTGGAGAAATCGAAATGACACAGCAAACCCTGCACGGAACCAGCCGCAAAAGAAAAAGAACATCCGGTTTTCGCGCCAGAATGCGCACCGCAACCGGTCGATTGGTAATTAAAGCACGTCGCAGCAAAGGTCGCCACCGCCTCGCAGTCTAGCACTGCCCAAGAACGAGCCCGATCGCCCGCAGCCACCATGTTGCCCCAGACAAACCGACTCAAGCACCGAAAAGACTTCAGCGCCGTCTACCGCAAGGGAATGCGTCGCAACTCCGCTCATTTCAGCTTAAGAGCTCTGCGCAAACCCAAAAGCGTCGAATTAAGCAAGCCGACAGCCGAGAAATCCTTGCCTCCCACTCGCACAGGCATTTCTATCAGCCTCAAGGTTAGCAAGCGCGCTGTAGTCCGCAACCGGATTAAGCGTCAGATTCGCGCAGCTTTGCGACAGCTATTGCCCCGATTAAAATTCGGATGGGATTTAGTAATTGTGGTGCGTCCGATCGCACAAGAGTGCAATTATGCAGAAATTCTGCAAGAATTAGAGCAGTTGTTGGTAGAAGCCGAGGTACTAGATGGGAATTCGAGAGGAAGTATATTATGAAGGCGGCCCCGCGCTGGGAGACTTGATTATCAACTTACTGCTGGGGCTGACTGTCGTGGGAATCCCCCTCGCAGTAGGAGCGATTGTCCGGGCTCTGTGGCTGCGCTACCGGATCACCAGTCGCCGAGTGTGCGTAACTAGCGGTTGGATGGGACGCGAACGCACAGACGTTATCTACTCGGATATAGTCAAAATCGTCACAGTACCTCGCGGTTTCGGGAGTTACGGAGACATGGTGATGACAATGAAAAATGGCAGTCGCTTGGAACTGCGATCGATTCCGAAATTTCGAGCCATGTATGACTACATTAACGAAAAACTGCCCGCAGCAGCTCAAAAAGCGAACGCGGCCAAAGCTAAATAACCGAACCGCTTTCACCCTGATTTTAGGGCGAAATCAGTGATACTATTGGCTTTCCTCATTACAAAAATCTGGTAGCGGGCGGTCGATCGACAGGCAATGTCCTAAGATAGAGACAAAAGCCTAAAAGTTGAGGCAGCCCGCATTCAGCGGGTAAAAAGAGTTCTCAACAGTAAACAAAGAGCACCTAAATTAACTCAAAGCGAATGGATTTTGGTATCTCGTTTCTCTCCAACAACCTAATGCTGCCGATCCTAGATTTTTTCTACGGGATCGTGCCAAGCTACGGTTTAGCGATCGTAGCTCTGACGCTCGTGATTCGCTTTGCTCTCTATCCTCTAAATGCAGGATCTCTTCGCAATATGCGGCGCATGAAAGTAGCGCAGCCGTTGATGAAAGAGCGAGTAGATCAAATTCAAAAACTGTATAAAGAAAATCCTGCCAAACAGCAGGAGGAAATGAGCAAAGTATACAAAGAATTTGGCAATCCTCTAGCAGGATGCTTCCCGTTGGTGCTACAAATGCCAGTGCTGTTTGCACTGTTTGCAACGCTGAGGGGTTCGCCTTTTTCTGATGTAAATTACAGCGTCAACGTCCAAGTTTTGCCGAAAGAACAAATCGAAACTGTTCAACCGCAGGCCTTTGCTACGCCACCACAAAATATTTACGTGACTGGTACATTTCACGCTCCAGTTGTGGGATTGATTCCAGGCGGCGACAAACTCGCAGTCGGTGACACAACCAAGATTAATTTTCAATCCCCAGATGGCAAACCTCTCAAAGCCATAGCGACAGAAAATAAGAGCGAAATCGACTTTGAACCTAGCTGGAAAGTCATCAAAGGCGAAGAATTTGTCAAGGTAGACGAACAGGGCAACATCACAGCTTTAGCGCCCGGTGAAGCCACAGTTCAAGGCACAATCCCCGGATTGGCGACTAACAAAGGATTCCTGTTTATCGAAGCTCTAGGCCGCGTGGGCGCGATCGACTCAGACGGTACAATCCACTGGGATATTTTGGTGATGATCCTGGGCTTCGGCATCAGTTTGTATATCAACCAAACTCTTTCGGGACAAGCACAAGGGCCAAACGACAACCCCCAACAGGCTACGGTCAACAAACTGACGCCAGTTATATTTTCGGGGATGTTTTTGTTCTTCCCGCTGCCGGCTGGTGTGTTGATGTATATGCTGATTGCTAACATCTTCCAAACAGTTCAATCGTTTATTTTGTCCAGAGAACCGCTGCCAGAAAACCTCCAAAAAATCGTGGACGAAGCAGAGGCTAAAACCAAAAAAGAACAGGGATTAGATGCACTTCCCTTCGAGCCGGGTCGTTCTAAGAAAAAGGCTTGATTGTTAAAATGAAAGACTCAGAAATACAGCGCGGACAGCAATGGTTAGAAGAACTGCTAAAACTGTCCGCAATTCCCTCAACAGTGGTAGGCGAACAGCAAGATGATTGCTATTGGATGACAATAGATGAAAGCAATCTGACTCCCGAACAAGTTGCTATCTTAATCGGGCCAGACGGTAATGTACTAGATGCCATTCAGTACATCTGCAACACGGTTGCGAACATCGCTGACGAATCCGATGAGCCCATTGCTTATACAGTCGAACTGAACGGCTATCGCATCCGCCGCCAAGCAGAACTGCGCTCGATGGCAGAGTACGCAGCAGATCAAGCGCGATCGAGCGGAGTGGAAGTTGAACTCAAATCGCTGTCTTCGGCAGAGCGCCGTCAAGTCCACAGCTTTTTGAGCGAATGTGAGGATATAGAAACTTACAGTCAAGGACAAGATGCCGATCGGCGTTTGGTAGTGCGGCTGCGCTGACGGTAAAAAGGAAAAAAGGAAAAAGGAAAAAGGAAAAAGCCAAAAATTAGCTATTCCTTTTGACTTTTGACTTTTACCTTGAGACGAGGATAATAAAACGGCAAAAGATGATTATGGAGACAATTTATATCCCTCATCTACTCACAAAAACCGAGCGGAAAGAGGTCATTGATTTTGAAGAAATTATCCCCGATTTAGAAACTCTGACTCCGGTGCGGGGACGACTGCAAGTGACTCACCAAGGGAATTTTCTTGAGGTGAAGGCGAAAGCAGAAACAATTGTGACTCTTACCTGCCACAGATGCTTGAAACAATACAATCACCGTTTAAAAATTAAATCATCGGAAATAATTTGGCTCGAAGAAAAACCGAGTCAGCCTGATGCAAGTTCAGGAGAATTTGAAGTTGATTTAGAAGATTTGGTGGAAAAATTGTCTCCCACAGGCTCTTTCTCTCCGAGCGATTGGGTGTACCAGCAAATGTGCTTAGAACTGCCGCACAAACAGCTATGCGATACTCAATGTCCGGGAATAGATGTAAATGATGATGCAGAAGAGACAGAAAGCCCAGAAACAGTCTCTGACAGTCGCTGGGCATCTCTGGCAGCACTTAAACAGCAATTGCCTTAGTCCACAGTCAAGAGTCCACAGTCATTAGTCATTAGTCATTAGTCAGCAGTTAGTAGCTAATACCAATTAAAAAAAGTATTGCACACAATCCTTCAATCTTATAGCAATTTAAAAGTCGCAGCTACCCGCGCCGGATACGGCTCCGTGCCGTGTTCCTACAGATATCGCGTACAACAATCTATATGTAGCCAGACTTTTCTGAATAGGCATAACAATGAATAACTGTGGAATAACGACTGCCCAAAAATTACACCAGCTAACAACTAATGACTAATGACTAATGACTAATGACTAACAACTAATGACTAATGACTAATGACTAATAACTAATGACTATTTTTAGTGACGAGTTTGAACTGCTGCTACGATCGCGCTACCCCCTCATTTACATCCCCACACGGGAAGAAGAGCGCGTAGAAGTGGCGATCGCCCAATGCGCCAAAAAACAAGGTTCTCGCGCCGTCTACATCTGGGATTTTGTAGATGGCTACCAAGGCAATCCCAACGATGCCGGTTTTGGCAAGCGCAACCCCTTACAAGCTTTAGAATTTATCGAAAAATTGCCCGCATCCGCGCCAGCGATCTTTATTTTGCGAGACTTTCAGAGGTTTTTAGAAGATGTTTCAATTTCCCGCAAGCTGCGGAATTTGGCGAGACTCCTCAAATCAATGCCAAAAAATATTGTCATCGTCTCTCCAATAACTTCGATCCCCGAAGACCTCAGCGAAGTAATCACAGTTTTGGAGTTTCCCCTGCCTGCGGCGGCGGAAATTAAAATTGAGGTGGAAAGACTGTTAGGGGCTACCGGACAAGCCATAGAAGGACGTTTGCTGGACGAAACGGTGCGCTCCTGTCAAGGTCTGTCGATCGAACGAATTCGCCGAGTTTTGGCAAAGGCGATCGCCACTAGAGGCGAACTGCACCCAGACGACGCCGAACTGATTTTAGAAGAAAAACGCCAAACCATCCGCCAAACTCAAATACTCGATTTTTACCCAGCCCGCGAAAACATCTCCGATATCGGCGGTTTGGACAATCTCAAAGAATGGCTGCTGCGGCGCGGCGGTGCTTTTTCCGATCGCGCGCGCCAATACGGTTTGCCGCATCCCAGAGGCTTATTGTTAGTAGGAATTCAAGGCACCGGCAAATCCTTAACTGCCAAGGCGATCGCCCATCACTGGCATTTACCCTTACTTCGGTTGGATGTCGGGCGCTTATTTGCCGGATTAGTCGGGGAATCGGAATCGCGCACCAGACAAATGATTCAGCTAGCAGAAGCTTTAGCGCCGTGCGTGCTGTGGATTGACGAGATTGACAAAGCTTTTTCGGGATTGGACGGTAAAGGCGATTCGGGGACAACCAGCCGCGTGTTCGGGACTTTTATTACTTGGTTGGGCGAAAAAACTTCGCCGGTGTTTGTCGTCGCCACAGCCAACAATATCCAGTCTTTGCCACCGGAAATGCTGAGAAAAGGCAGGTTTGACGAGATATTTTTTGTGGGTTTGCCCAGTCAGGAGGAACGGCGGGCGATTTTTGAGGTACATTTGTTGCGGTTGCGATCGCACAGCATCAAAAATTACGATCTAGAGCGCTTGGCTTACGAAACTCCAGATTTTTCAGGAGCCGAAATCGAGCAAACTTTGATTGAAGCAATGCACATTGGGTTTAGCCAAAATCGAGACTTTACCACAGATGATATTTTAGAATCAGCTAGTCAGATGGTGCCCTTAGCCAGAACGGCTAGCGAGCAAATCCAATTTTTGCAAGATTGGGCTGCTGCTGGGAAAGCTCGCCTTGCTTCGAGATACGGCAGTTTGAGCCGCCGGATTCAGGGATAGTCGATCGAAGACATTGTGCAGATAGTCAGTATGCGGCATTTACCCGCAGCTAAAATTTAGATCCCAAAGTCTATCCCACCCAGGCTAAATTCCTCCATTCCCGATTCCAAATTCCAAATTCCAAATTTTCCGTCTTCCTTCTTCCGTCTTCCTTCTTCCGTCTTCCGTCTTCCGTCTTCCGTCTTCCTTCTTCCTTCTTCCTTCTTCCTATGAACAGTGTATATAGCGTTTTCAAGTTTTTAGTGGGTTTTCTACTAGCGATCGTGCTGATGGCAGGCGCTAGCGTGGCGGCTGCACTTTACTTTGCCGCTAAGCTAACTACTGTGCCCGAAAGACCTGTGTTTTCCAACGACAAAACAGCAGTTCAGATTGCCGGCGCTGGAGCGAAGTCAACAGCCAAGGCTAGCTCAGTTTCTACATCTAGCGATGCCACGTCTAGCGATGCCGCGTCTCCGAAACCCCTGGAACCTGGAGCTTACCGAGCTCTGGTGACTCAGCCGATCGGCCTAATTCTCCGGGATAGTGGCAACCGAGACTCGAACCGCATTGGCGGTGTCGGTTACAAGGAAAAAGTTGTGGTTTTGGAAGATTCGCCGGACAAAGAGTGGCAGCGCATTCGAGTTGAGGATGGCAATCGCGAAGGTTGGGTGAAGGGCGGCAATACGGAAAAAATTGAGGGCGAATAGGAGCGATCGCAGTGCGCAGGTTGTTCAAAAACGCCTGGTTTTTTTTCCTGTCTTTTGTATCAAATAGCTAGATACACATTTATAGAAATAAGTCAAGTTAAATTTATTTACGATATTGCAAAGTCTCGGAAACCCGGTTTCTGGTCGCGGGTTGATGGTGAAAGCGTAGGTTTTTGGTCAAGAAACCCGGTTTCTTGGGTTTTTGTGCAAGTCGTGGATATTTGGGATTGTAATCTCAGAGGCTGAGACTGTGGGTGCGATCGCCCCTACAAACTCCTCAATTTGCCCTAAAGCTCACCAGAGAAAAGGCTCCAATAGCTAAAACTCAACAGAAAAACTCGAAAATACATAATTTTAACTTATGTTATTAATGAGAGTATGTTAAGAAACTTAGCAAAATTTTAAGGTTAGTTGCAAAGCGTAGGCTTTTGTCACCGCAGCAAAGGTAAGAGTGGTAGCTTGGATCATAAGATCTAAGTTTTCAGCCATAAAAAATATGTACGACAAACGTCCCGATCGAGATTTGGCGACTGCTGCTGTAACTGCGGCTTTAGGAGCTGGGGTGGTCACTTCTTTTGCAGTCAGCAGAGGGCAAAACCCTCTGGTAGCGCTGGGAATTACTGTTTTTGCAGCAGGAGTAGCTTTGATTTGCGATCGGTTCGGCTTAATTTAAGTTAATCTCCCATTTTTACAGATTAGTTAACCAATAAAATCCCCATCCTGTTTGCAACTAGCAAGGACGGGGATTTTTAGTCAATCAATAACTAATACAGTCTGGGACGCAACTGTCGCATTCAATAAAGGTAAGTTGTTGCACGAAGAGTGCTCTTTAATAGAGCTCTTGCAAAAATCTTCGAGTCATAGAGCAACCGCAGATATCGGGCAGATGCAACACCGATTGACGCAGATGGTTTCAGGGTATTTTCGGATTTTTGCAAGAGGTCTAATATAGTTAAGGAGCGCTCTTCGGGCAACAACTTACTAAAAATTAACCCCTATAAGAGTGCCCATTGTGTCCAGGACTGCAATATTTTTATCTAATACAAAATTTAATTTTTAGCCAAAAATACGCAAAAACTGGTTACTTTTCCCTCGGCAAGGCTAAGATGTGGCTGCAAACTATTTTCCTGACACTCGCGTCTCTCTAAACAGCGATGCTATCTTGGTTGTTGCCTGTAATTATTTTTGAAGGCAAATTTTTTCAGAAACGGGTGCTTCTTGCAAACAGGTAAACATTAGCCTTGATAGCTCCTGCGCCGCTCACAGCTCAGCTTGAGTTTGATCCTACACCCCAGCCACAGTTTCACACTAAAAATTTATGGAATCCCTCGCCTACCTCGAACTTGCTCTTGTTTGCGAAGCACCCGCACCAGAGTTGAAAATTTTTGATACGCCCAAGTGGCAAAACCTATCGACTCAGACTTATGTCCGTTTGCTGTCTCTGGCTTTGATGCTGTCGGTTTTGAGTGCAGCCGGTTCGGCTTTTGCTCAAATAGATCCGGGAAATCCCGATTTGCGCTCTGTTCAAGACAGGTTGCGGGATCTGGGCTATTTTCCCAGATCTTCGAGCGGTCAGCTCGGCCCGGTTACTAAACAAGCTCTGACTAACTTTCAACGAGACTATCAACTGTCGCTGACTGGTAAGCCCGATCGATCTACTGTGATCACGCTCAACAGTTTAGACGAGGACGATCGACCTTTTAAAACTACTTATACAAACTATAGCTATAGCGAGCTGCGTTATGGAGACTTAGGTGCAGATGTTGCCGCTCTCCAGCGCAGGTTACAAGAGCTAGGTTACTTCAACACGCATCCCACAGGGAGTTTTCGCGAAATTACTCTCAATGCGGTGAGATACTTCCAGCGAGTCAATAGACTGCCGGTGACTGGAGTTGCTGACAGGGAAACTTTAGCTTTGCTGTTTGGTTCCATCAGACCCATTCCCCCCGTTACGCCTCCAGGGAATATTTCGGGAAATGGCGGTTGTAAGGGGCTGCGCTTCGGGGACAGAGGTGCGACGGTAGACTTGATCCAGCGGCAGTTAAAAGCTTTGGGCTATTTTGAAGGTGGCGTTGACGGCAAGTTTCGCGAACGCACTCTTTACGCTGTGACTCGTTTTCAGCAAGATAACAGTCTGGTTTCTGACGGCTGCGCTGACACTGCTACTTTGATTGCTATAGATGCCCAGATGAGGGAAGCTCAACTTACCTTATTTCCCGGGGAAAATGACGAGCAGAGTAAGGCCGGAGATTTTCTGGAGCTCGGCGACAGAGGCCGAGAAGTGGAATTTGTGCAGCGGCGGCTGCAACAATTGGGTTATTACAGGAGCCAGATTCACGGTTGGTTCGATCAACCAACTCAACAAGCTTTGATCAGGTTTCAGAGAGATTGCGGGCTGTCCGGGACTGGAAGGGTCGATCGCAGCACTCAATCGGCTTTGCGGCAAGGCAACAGACAGGCTGCAAAGGCGCAGCACCCAGTCGCAACGGGTATCCGGCGGGGTGATACTGGGCCTGCTGTCCGACAGCTTCAGTCGGCGCTCAGAAGTCTGGGCAAAAACCCTGGCCCGGTGAATGGAGTATTTGGAGCCGAGACTGAGTGGGCGGTGCTGTCGTTTCAGCAGGAACGCAATTTGTCGCCGGCGACGGGTATTGCCACTCCGGCAACTTTGGCTGCTATCCAAAATGGATTAGCTGGGCGGGTTGCGGTTCCTGCTGTTCCGATTAGCAGTGTCAATTCTCGATCGAGCATTCAGCAATTATAAAAGCGACTGCAAGGCCTCGGCTTTTACACGGGATCGATCGGCGGAGTTGTGGATACTACGACAAAAGATGCGCTCGATCGATCTCAGCGCAGTTACGGCGTTAGCAGCGACGATTTTTTGAGCCAAACTTTTTAGCACCGCAATTGCGGGTGCTAGGTCAAAACCATCGGGTTTCTGGTTTCCAACTCATTCTTGAAATGATGTATTTTCCTTGAGAAACCCGGTTTCGGCGTAACTGCGATCGCACTTGCGCCGATTTTTGTTAATAATTGTAACAATCCGTACTTTAAAATGCGGTAATAGTGTATCTTCACTCGATCGCATCCGGGGCGGTGCTGCCGTTCTGGGCGATCGACTTCGGACAAGACCAATTGCTGGAAACCAAAGACGGCCATCCCATCCGCAAAGCTTCATGGCACACGGTATGAATCGTTAACTGGCAGTCTAGCAGGTGCAACCCAGACTTTTCAGATTGTTTCATGCCAATTTTCAAAATCGAATCGTTGTTAAATTCGATCGTTCTGTTGCACTGAACGCAGACTAGATGGTGGTGGTGGTGCGGGTAAGGCTGGTTTATTTCATAGTGTTTGTGACCTTCGGCTAGTTCGAGCTCGCGGAGCAGGCTCATCCTTGCCATTAACTTTAAAGTTCGGTAAATGGTGGACAAGCTAATGTTTTCGCCACGATTTTTTAACAAAGTGTACAAATCCTCCGCACTCAGGTGGTTGCCTTTGGGGAGGTTCTGAAACACGTGCAAGATGGTTTCCCGTTGAGGAGTCATCCGCCAGCCTTTGTCATTGAGTTCGGATTTGAATGAGGACGCGGTATAAAGTGCCATAGTGACCCTCTCAAGAAAGTCTGCCTATTGACAATAATACACAACGATCGAGATATTTTGCAAATATCGGAGCTTATTGAAAAAAGGTTGAGGAAAAAATTTGGTTTTTGATAATTTTTGACGGCACACAGGGCATCAACCCCTAGACAGAGGACAGAGAAATCGTGTTGAAGTAAAAATTATTACTTATGCTTTCTGCCTTCTGCCTTCTACCTTCTACCTAGATTCAGAAACGGACATTACCAATACAGTAAATGCACACCAGTTAATTTAAGTCAGAGACTCCAGATAGTCGCGCACGCGGTTGCGACGCTTGGGTTGGCGGAGTTTTTGCAAAGCTTTGGCTTCAATTTGGCGGACTCGCTCGCGGGACAAGTCGAGAGCGCGACCGATTTCTGCCAAGGAGTAGGGGTGTCCGTCGCCCAAACCAAAGCGCATCAGAATTACATCCCGTTCGCGGCTAGTCAAATCTGCCAATAGTTGTTGCAAGTCACGGTGCAGAGCTTCTCGCATCAGCATTTCTTCTGGGGAGATGCTGTCGGTTTCGAGCAAGTCGCCCAACTCTGTATCTTTTTCGTTGCCCACTTTAGTTTCCAGAGAAACAGAGCG
>JBDTEI010000560.1:0-12470 GCA_039922675.1 Microcoleus sp. | reverse complement strand
GGTTACTGTCTGCCCGTGCAGCTTGAGATAAATCTGGTACAATGTCTTGTTGGTTAGTCTGGATAAAATTAGGCTGTTGAGAATAGTCCGGTAAATGATTTGGTGTTAAATTTAGGTCTGAATGTCGCACAGTCTGCGGCGTGTCGGTGTCTAAAGATTGCATAAAATCATTGAGTTGAGATTGCGGGTTATTGTGTCCGGGATCTGGCAGGGCATTATTCATGGCGAGGCACCCAAATAATAACTATGTACCGATTGTAGTGGACAAATCAAGAATTATACAGGAATTACGCAAAATTTGATTGCACCAGAAAGAATTAGTTTAAAGCCTCTTCCTGTTAGGGAGAAATTAAAATAAAACTATTGATTACGATCGTCCTCTGCTTTCCAGCTATAATTCGCCCTCATCAGTCAACTGTCAACTGTCAACAGTTGAAAAACCTCTAACCATCCGCGTCCATCCGTGTTTATCTGCCTTCATCTGCGGTCAAAAAAAATCTTCTGCCCTGAATGTAACTGAAAAATGATTTTATCCAAATTATCCAAAACAATTAAAAGGCAACTAAAACGGGTTGCCTGCATTTTACTCACCTTAAATCTGCTACTATTAAGCGGCTGTCAACCCCCACAAAAAAATAGCGATCGAATCAAAATCACACTGTGGCACGGCATCAATCCCCCGCAAAATCGGGACGTATTTAAAACTCTCACGGACAAATTCAACCAAACACATCCCCACATCCAAGTAGAACAAATTTACATCGGTCAACCCGACCAACAACTGCCAAAAATCCTCACATCAATTGTCGGAAATGCACCGCCAGATTTGCTGTGGAATACTCCCACCAGTACCGGAAAATTAGCCGAACTAAATGCACTTCAACCCCTAGAAAACTGGCTCGACAAATCCCCAATCAAAGCCGAAATCGATCCGTCACTGTTCGAGTCAATGGAACTCGGCGGACACACTTGGTCAATTCCCCTAGCCACCAACAATACAGGAATATTTTACCGTCCCAGCTTATTTGCCGCAGCAGGAATCAAAGAAGTGCCGCACAATTGGGCGCAATTAAAGCAAGCAGCCCGATCGCTCACGCGAGACACCAACGGAGACGGACGCACAGATCAACACGGCATAGTGCTCCCCCTAGGCCAAGGAGAATGGACAGTATTCACCTGGCTGCCATTCATGTTCAGCGCAGGTGGCGAACTCAAGGCCCAAACACCTCAAACTCCTGTACCCCAAATAGACAATCCAGGTTCTCTCGCGGCCTTGGAATTGTGGAAGGACTTGTTAACAGAAGGTTCAGGAATACTTTCAGCACCCGAGCGCGGTTACGAACTCGATAACTTTATCGCTGGCAAAGTCGCCATGCAAATCACCGGGCCGTGGACTCTAGCACAATTGCAGCAAAGCGCGATCGACTACGCAGTGATGCCTATACCCGCCCTCAAGCGCCCCGCAACCGTTGTTGGAGGTGAAAACCTATTTTTAATGAAAACCTCGCCAAAACGCGAGAAAGCAGCCCTTGAATTCTTAGAATATGCGATCGGCGAAGAATTCCAAACAGCCTGGGCATTGGGCACAGGTTACTTGCCAATTAACTTAAAATCGAGACAGAGCCAAACTTATCAAAATTTTGTGGAAAAAAACCCTGTTTTGCGAGTATTTTTAGAACAAATGAACTCAGCCCGATCGCGCCCAATTATCTCAGGTTACTCCCGCCTGTCAGAAAACCTTGGTCGCGCCATAGAAGCAACTCTTCTCGGCCGTAACCCCCAAGACGCTCTTAAAGAAGCTCAAGACCGTTTGACATTAACCTTAGATATTGCAGTCAATTGAGGTACAGATTGGTCATTGGTCATTGGTCATTGGTAAGACAACTGGCGATTACACGAAAGTTGAAAATCACTATATGGTAATAGGGAGCATTTCATTTTTGCAAAAAGCATTTTTTTCTAGTGTTCTCCCCGAAGAGTGAGCTATCACAATACTCCCTCTTTTGGGACAGCACTAGAAAACTAAAACTGAGATTTTCCCACTGGTTCATTAGTCCAAATTTTTAGATAAAATTGATATACTTCGTCGCTATTATCAGTTTACTAGGGATAGCAACCGGAAAAAAATAGGAATTTATTCATTGCTCAAGCATAACCTTTTGTTCCTTCTTCCTTCTTCCTTCTTCCTTCTTCCTTCTTCCTTCTTCCTTCTTCCTTCTTCCTTCCTTCTTCCTTCTTCCTTCTTCCTTCTTCCTTCTTCCTTCTGCTATATTATTGAGCATGGTGCTAGATGTTAGAGTGAATTGAGTTGCGATCGCCAGACACGAAAAGACACCCGCAGTCGCTCGGTAATAAATCTTTAACAAAAACCAAAAATTAACACACCGAATGCTTAGCCATCACAGATATATTGGCAAAAAAGGGATGCTGCCGAAATTTATGCCCAGATGCGATCGCACAGCAAAAAAAGCGAACCCTCAACGGCGCCACAAAAAGTAATCTCCACAGGTTTTGCCCCTACCTACCACCCATGACCTACGATCACCTAATAGAAAGATTTTTCCTACCCCGTGCCTGTCCCGTGCCACCTAATGAGACCCCAACCAGCATCCACCTTTTCCCTAAACGACAATGCAGACAAAGTTCCTTAACCCAATCAAAGGACATTCCTGGCGGTACTTACTCGGAGTAGGGGCGATCGCCTCGATCTACTATGTGACATCGCAATTGGCAGTTTCCACCCTCATCCTGAGTAAAGAAATCTACCCCATGTGGCCGGCAGCAGGAATTGCCCAAGTCGCCCTGCTGCTGTTCGGGCCCGAAATGTGGCCGGGAATTGCGATCGGAGGCTTCCTGTTCAGCATCAGCGCACCGTCGGCCAACATCGCCACGGCATTGATCTCAGCGGGCGCCAGAACTCTGCAAGCGTGGACAGGAACTTATCTGCTGCAAAGCATTAACTTTAGCGCCGGGCTCGATCGGCTCAAAGACGTTTTAGGGATAGTCGGACTCTCAGCCATCGGATCTACCCTAATCAACTCCACCATCGGCAGCATCGTCGTCTGCCTCAGCGGCGCTAGCTGGAGCAATTTTGGCACGATTTGGGCGACTTGGTGGGTAGGAGACGCTATGGGAATTTTGCTCATCGCCCCGCTGCTGCTGACATGGCACAAATTGCCCAAAGTCCCCATCAATCGCAAACAGATGATAGAACGAGTGATTTGGATGCTGCTGCTAATAGCAGTGGGCTGGCTCGTCTTCTGCTCCCGCACCCGCACCGCCTACGCGCGCTATCCCCTCGAATACTTACCATTTCCCCTAGTAGTTTGGGCAGCCTTTCGATTCGGCCAGCGCTACACGGCCCTTTCCAACTTCCTCCTCTGCGGCTTCGCCATCTGGGGCATAGCCCGAGGCAGCGGCCCCTTTTTCAAACACTCCAGCAGCATCCCCCAAGCACTCCTCTCCCTGCAAGCCTTCATCGCCGTCATCGCCATCACAGGCTTAGTTTTAGCAGCCACCGTCTCCGAACGCCGCCAAGCAGAAATCTCCCTGCGCGCCAGCGAAGCCAGCCTCGCCAACGCCCAACGCATCGCCCAGCTAGGTAACTGGGACTTAGACCGCAACACCCAGCACTTGCGGTGGTCAGAGGAAATTTACCGCATCCTGGGACAGAGGCCGGGAACTCTGGAACCCAGCCTCGAAGCCTACTTGGCATACGTGCACCCCGAAGACAGAGAATTAGTCAAAAGCTCGATCGAAGCGGCGTTATTTCAACAACAGCCCTACAGCATCGACTACAGGCTCCTACTCCCCGACGGTAGCCAACGCACAGTCTGCGAACAAGCCGCCGTCAACTCTCTCTACATCACCAGCACCGTCCAAGACATCACAGACAGAAAGCGGGCCGAAGCCGCCCTGCGTTCTTCAGAAGAAAGATTTTCTAAGACTTTTCACGCTTCTCCAGTTGGGATCAGCATCTGCACCCTCACAGACGCACGCTTCCTCGATGCCAACGACAGCTTTTTGCGCTCCCTAGGCTGGCTGCGGCACGAATTTATCGGCCGCACTCCCAGGGATTTAGGAATTTGGGTCAATTCAGAAGACGGGCGGCGGCTTGCCCAGATGTTGCAAGCACAAAATTCGATCAGCAACCAAGAAATCAAAATTCGCACCAAAGCCGGCGAAGTGCGCGACTGGCTAATGTCAGGGGAACTCATCGACCTCGGCAGCACTCAGTGCGTTTTAATCATGACCAGCGACATCACCGAACGGTTGCGTTCCGAAGAATTCCGCCGCGCCGCATTAGCCGCCGAATCGGCAAATCGATCTAAAAGCATTTTTCTCGCTAACATGAGTCACGAACTTAGAACCCCCCTCAACGCCATCATTGGCTACAGCGAGCTCCTGCAAGAAGACGCCAAAGATATCGGTGCCGAAGAGTTCATCGACGACCTCCAAAAAATTAACACCGCCGGCCAGCACTTGCTAGGGCTGATTAAAGATATTCTCGACTTCTCTAAAATTGAAGCAGGCCACATCGACTTGCACATCGAAACCTTCACCATCTTAAATCTGGTTGACCAAGTAGTCGCCACGATCGCGCCCACGGTAAACAAAAATAGCAATATCTTAGAGATACAATGCCCTCAGGATATTGGCTCAATGCAGAGCGACGTAACTAAACTCCGGCAGTCCCTGCTCAACCTCCTCAGTAATGCCTCGAAGTTTACTTGCTCGGGCACGATTACTTTCGCCGTTACCCGCTGCGCCGAAACCCCCGCCGAGACTGCCCAGAGACGCAAAAAACTTGGAGTCTATAGAGAAAGTGACCAACCTGAAAATAGCTCTTCTTCCTTGTCTTCCTATCAAGATTGGATTGTTTTTACAGTCAAAGATATCGGCATTGGCATGAGTCCCGAACAGTTAGCCAAAATCTTCGAGCCTTTCACGCAAGCCGATTCCTC
Source organism: Microcoleus sp. (assembly GCA_039922675.1). Lineage (GTDB taxonomy): Bacteria > Cyanobacteriota > Cyanobacteriia > Cyanobacteriales > Microcoleaceae > Microcoleus. Next base: position 7,506 of record JBDTEI010000560.1, on the reverse strand, counting down.
AACTACTAAGAAGTACGGCGGCACTGGCTTGGGCCTGACGATTACTAAGAAATTCTGCGAAATGATGGGGGGAGACATTACCGCATTCAGCGAGTTGGAGAAAGGTTCTACTTTTACAATTTGGCTGCCCGCTATTCTCAGCGAAACTTCGTTTTTCCTAGAAAAGTCTGATAAATAAGAATTTTTGCGAGTTGTTGTCGGAGGCTGCCAATTTTATTAAGTAGAAGTTAGAAGTCAGAAGGCTTTAGTTATCGTCCAATACAGTTCAGTTAAGACAGTCCGGTAGGGAAAACGAGGTGAAAAATAGACACTGCGATTGATTTCCCGCGGCGCAATGACAAAAAAACTTAACCCAAGCGTATTGAGTTATCGTCGCGAGAGAAGTCAGTTCGTTTAAATAAGTTAAATCTGTTCAAAAATTTAAATCAGTGCGATCGCACTTGACCGATATGTAACAATCAAGTAGGTACTGTTATGCTGAGTGTCGATCGCCCAGCTTCATCAACCAAGAGGACTCATCCGGCGAGCAACAGTCAAAACCGGGCTAACACCGCCCCATAATTTTGTCAAGACTGACACGCTCTCGATTCCGAAACCCTGTTTTTTCACCTGAGTCGAGCCATCAAAAAAGCAACTTTTGGCAGAAAATGAGTTTTTTAGCATAAATACACGATGATCAGATGATACCATTTTTGATTAGGCTACCGACATTTAGACAATGGGTTTGTTGACAATCTAAAATTTTTTGATACTAAATATAATTAGCGCAGTTTAAAAGATTTTGGAGAGCACAGATCAAATATCGGCTTCTGGATAAAACCTGCGATCGAGTTCAATTGCGTATCTTTCCAGTCACTGTATAGCTGCGTATATATACTATTAATTAAAAAGATATACTGTAAAAAGTTGCCTACAAAGCGCCCGAAATTATGCATCCCCACCTCCAGCGCCAACTTGAACAGCTCGGTTTAGCCAGCGAGTCTACCCCTCCCACTGCCGAGCAGTGGCAGCTATTCTTAGAGCAGGTAAGTTGTAGCTATGACAGCACTCTGAGTCACGACGAACCCGTGGCGCTACAGGATTTGGCATCCTCGCCCCAGTCTCCTCAAGACTCTCCAACCGCTTCAGAGTTCGATCGACTGCGGGCGACTGCCAACAGTTTGGGGGCGGGATTGTGTATCCTTGACGTGGAAGGGTTGGTCATCTCGGTGAATCCAGAAGCTGAGCGCTTGCTGGGGTGGCGAGAGTCGGAACTTGCAGGCGTTGCGCTGCTAGAGCGTATAGCCCCCCAGCAAAAGCAAGGCAAGAAATCCACAGTTTTGAAGGCTCGGAAACAGAAACCAAGCAAAAGTGCAGATGGGGCGATCGCACCTACACTATCTTTACAACAGGCGATCGCCGACCGTCAACCTTGCAGCAATTGGGACGACGAATTTCTCTGTCGCGACGGTAAAATTTTACCAGTTTCCTATTTTTTCAATCCCGCAGTTGAGGGCGGCGAAATATCAATTTTGGTGTTTTTTGAAATGAGAGAAGACCAGCGATCGCTCTCGATGCTGCAAGCAGTTCTAGAATCTACAGATGCTGGAATTCTCGCGGTTGACACCAACGGCAATGTATGCCATTATAATCACAAATTTGTCGAGATGTGGGGTTTTTCCCCAAACCAAGAAAAGTTGCACCGATCGCCCACAAGCCAGATCGAAAAAAGCATCGCCACAGCATTCCCCTTCGCCAAAGAACAATTAAAAGACCCCCAAGGATTTCTCCAAAACGCGATCGAAGTGTCGGCAGATCCAGATACTCAAATCAGCGAAATATTAGAATTTAAAGACGGAAAAGTTATCGAATTAAATTCATTACCATCAAAAGTTGGAGCAAACACAGTCGGCAGAGTCTGGAGCTTTCGAGACGTTACCGATCGCCAAAAAGTAGCACAATCTTTGCAGGAGCAAGTAGAATTCGATCGATTGATTATCAGTTTGTCAACCGATTTGATCAGTCTGCCAGGATCGGAAATAGACAAAGGCATCGATCGCACTCTAGAATCAATCGCCCAGTTCAGCGGCTTTGAACGCAGTTACATATACTTGTTATCTTTCGACAAAACTAGCGCCCACAAAACCTACGAGTGGTGCGACAGTATCTCGACCAAAATCATAGACAGCACCGACCAACAAATAGACATCGCCCAAATCCCTTGGATTGCCGAAAAGCTCGATCGCACCGAATGCCTGCACATCACAGAAATCCGAGAACTCCCGCCCGCCGCCCAAGCCGAAATTGCCCAGTTGACAAGCAAAAAATCAGCAGAATTCTTGACCAACTCCCCATCCCAAACAGCAACCGCCTCCACAGGTGCGATCGCAGATTCGGCAAAAACCAAATTAAACAAACCTCAAAAAAATCTGCGATCGCTAATAATTATTCCCCTAATTTGCCGTCAAAATCTAGTAGGATTTCTCGGATTAGACAGTTGCAAACCCGCAGCAGGTCGATCGACCGAAATATTAACTCCTCTAAAAATGGTAGGAGAAACGATCGCCCATGTCCTAGAACGCCAGCGGGCAGAAACAGTGTTGAGACAAGCCGAAGCCAAATACCGCAGCATCTTTGAAAACGCAGTCGAAGGCATATTCCAGAGCACCCCAGACGGACGTTACCTCACCGCCAACCCCGCACTAGCGGGGATTTACGGCTACGAAACAGTCGCTCAAATGATCGCCGAACTCGCAAACCTCAACAACAAACTTTACGTTGACACCAACCGACGCGCCGAGTTAGTCGCCCAATTGACCGCGCGCCACCAAGTATCAAAATTTGAATCCCAAATATACCGCCGAGACGGCAGCATGATCTGGATTTCGGAAAACGCCCGCAGCATCTGCGACGAAAACGGCAACGTTTTGTACGAAGGCACAGTCATCGACATCACCCATCGCAAACTGGCAGAATACGCCATGCAATCGGCCCTAGAAGCAGCAGAATCAGCCAACCGGGCAAAAAGCACATTTCTCGCCAACATGAGCCACGAACTGCGCACACCGCTCAATGCCATCATCGGCTACAGCGAAATGCTCCAAGAAGAAGCCGAAGACTCCGGCGATGAAACCTTCCTCCCAGACCTCGAAAAAATCCGCACAGCAGGCAAACACCTGCTGTCGATGATCGATGACATCCTAGATATCTCTAAAATTGAAGCAGGTCGAATGGATCTGTACTTAGAAAACTTTGACATCCATGCCTTGATTGAGAGCGCTGTCGCCACGGCGAGGCCACTGATGGAAAAAAACCGGAACACGGTAGAAGTTTACTGTCCAGACAATCTTGACACCATGCAGGCCGATATGACCAAAGTCCGGCAAGTGCTGCTTAACCTGCTCAGCAACGCTGCTAAATTCACCAAAAACGGGAAAATTGCGATCGGAGTTGAAAGAATTACCAATGAACAATTAAGAATGAAAAATCAAGAGGAATCTGCCCAAATTTTAATTTCTAACTCCGAATTTATAAGTTTCCGCGTCGCCGACACCGGCATCGGCATGACAACAGACCAATTGCAGCGAGTTTTCCAACCTTTCACCCAAGCAGATGCCTCAACTACCCGCAAGTACGGCGGCACGGGTTTGGGACTAGCTATCAGCCAGCGCTTCTGTCAGATGATGGGCGGCAGCATTGAGGCAAGCAGCACCTTGGGCGCAGGCACCACTTTCACCGTACTCTTGCCCAGCGCCATCAAACAACCGGAAATCCTCAGCAAAGTCTCCGACAGCACTAGGGCCGCGGACGCACCTGCTTTCGGCACGGTGCTGGTAGTTGACGACGACCCCATCTCCCAGGATTTGATCGAGCGTGCCCTCGCTCGCCAAGGACTGCACATAGAAGTCGCAGGCAGCGGCGAGGAAGCCATCAGGCTGGCTAAGCAATTGCGGCCAGACGCCATTACCCTCGACGTGATCATGCCCGGAATGGACGGCTGGGCTGTGCTTTCCACGCTGAAGGCCGATCCAGACCTTGCCGAAATTCCCGTAATCCTGCTATCCTTTGTGGGCAACAAAAGCCTCGGCTTTGCATTGGGTGCTTCGGACTACCTCACCAAACCAGTAGACGGCAAACGACTGGTTGCTTTGTTGAATAAGTACCGACGCGACCAAGACGGCGTTGCGGCTAACAGTTTGCCCTGTCAGATTTTAGTTGTGGAAGATGACGATGCCAGCCGCAAAATATTGCGGCGCATACTAGAAAAACAAGGCTGGGCAGTGGCGGAAGCTGACAGCGGGCGCGCGGCTCTCGAACAGCTAGAAGTTGCTCGCCCTCACCTGATCTTGCTGGATTTGATGCTGCCAGAAATGGATGGTTTTGAGTTGATCGCCGAACTTCGCAAGTCGCATACTGGAGATCCTATACCGATCGTCGTAATTACCGGGAAAGACCTGACTCTAGCCGAAAGTCAGCAGCTCAACGGCTATGTCGATCGGGTGTTACAAAAGGGAGTCTACAGTTGCGATACTTTGCTGCGCGATGTTCGTTCTATAGTGAATGACAGGCTCGATCGCAGGTATGACTCTAAAGGCAAGGAGAACACCAATGGCTAAAATCCTGTTGGTCGAAGATAACGAAATGAATAGGGATATGCTTTCCCGGCGTCTGGCCCGCAAGGGACATGAGGTTTTTATTGCAGTTGACGGTGCTGAGGGAGTGTCGATGGCGCTCGCGAAAGTACCGGATTTGATTCTGATGGATATGAGTCTGCCAGTGCTCGACGGGTGGCAAGCCACGCAGCAAATCAAGGCGGCTCATGAAACTAGCACGATTCCGGTGATTGCGCTGACGGCTCACGCAATGGCGGGCGATCGTGAAAAGTGTCTCGCGGCCGGCTGCGACGACTACGACACCAAACCGGTGGAGTTTCCCCGACTTCTGGGTAAGATTGAAACGCTTCTAAAAGAGGCCATGACATGAAAGGTGACGAGGGCAGCGTGCTGGTTGTTGACGACAATGAGGTGAACCGCGATTTGCTGGCCCGCCGACTTCAGCGTCAAGGCCACGCGGTGACTGTTGCTGAAGATGGTGTCCAAGCTCTGGCACTGATGCGAAGCGAGCCTTTTGATTTAGTTCTTCTGGATATTATGATGCCGCAAATGAACGGCTATCAGGTGCTAGAAACTCTAAAGGCGGACGAGAATTTGCGCCACATCCCGGTGATTATGATTTCGGCCGTGGACGATATCGACAGTATCGTCCGCTGTATTGAGTTGGGGGCGGAGGATTATCTTTCTAAACCTTTCAATCCGGTATTGCTGAAGGCGCGGATTAGTGCTTGTCTGGAAAAAAAGCGACTGCGGGATAAGGAACAAACTTATTTACGGGAGTTGGCCGAGGAAAAGGAAAAGTCCGAGCGTTTGCTGCTGAATATTTTACCAGGCCCGATCGCACAACGCCTCAAAGAAGGGGAAATTACGATCGCCGACAGTTTTGCTGAAGTTACTGTAATGTTTGCCGATTTGGTCGGTTTTACTAAGCTTTCGGCTCATTTGTCGCCGGCAGAATTGGTGGAATTGCTCAACGAGATTTTTTCAGCTTTTGACGAGTTGGCCGAGCGCTACGGACTTGAGAAAATTAAGACGATCGGCGATGCTTATATGGTGGTTGGCGGTTTGCCTAGGGAAACTAACGACCATGCCGAAAAGATTGCGGAAATGGCGATCGAAATTATAGCAGCAATCGCTAAGATGCAGACCAAGGGAGGACAGCCGCTCAGCATCCGCATCGGCATCCACACAGGCCCGGTGGAAGCTGGAGTAATTGGTACTAAAAAATTTACTTACGATTTGTGGGGAGACACAGTAAATACAGCTTCCCGGATGGAATCTCAAGGCATCCCCGGCGGCATTCAGGTAACAGTTGCTACCTACGAGCGCCTGCGGGACAAGTATGTTTTTGAGGAGCGCGGTGTGATTTCGGTGAAGGGAAAAGGCGATATGATGACTTATCTGCTTGTGGCCAGAAAAGGCTAATTAGTCATTAGTTAGGAGTCATTAGTCATTGGTCATTAGTCATTAGTTAGGAGTTATATCAAATCATTTTAGATCCGAATCAGCATTTAGTGCGATCGTCCCGCTGGATTCAGTGTCGATCGCGATCGGGACTATAGTATAATTCCGTAGTTATATCAAGTCCGATCGATTACCATAATAAAAACGGTTCGTTCGTAGTGCGGTCAATCTAGCGGACATGATATTACAGGATTGGATCTGACTAACGATCGCTAAAAAATTACTAATGACTAATAACTAATGACCAATGACTCCTAACTGATGCCCAATGCCCAATGACTAATGACTAAATTACCCAATTACTAAGTTGACAAATGAACGTAAATTCTAACCTTTTAATGTACGCTCAATGGGCGGGAATTCTAACAGCAGCTTTGTTTGTTTTAACAATCATAGCCTTTATCTTCCAATGGGGTTTTCGCTTCCGATTGGTAGGAGTGAGCAGCTTTATGGCCGTAATTGCTGCGAGTATATTTGGTCTCGGTTTGGGACTGTTTGCCCGCACCGAAATTCCCGGTGCAGTTCGCTATTCTTTAGTTTACGATACTGGTGGCGCTCAAACAGTAGTTACCGTGCCGCCTTCGATCACTGAATCAGAGTTAGAAGCAACGATGCAACAAGTGGCTGCAGATTTGTACTCTCCAGGGCGCTCTGGAAGCGGCAGAGACTACATGACAATCCGGGTTCGGACAATTGTACATCCCGAACCGGGTCTGTCGCAGCCACTGTTTTTGGGCGAGGTGCGGCGATCGCTCGCGACGAGATATGATGACAAAATGGCGATCGAAATCTTCCCCGAAAAAGTCGCAACCCTGAAAAAATACCAAGCCTAAAAACAAAGGTTCGTAGTGAGGAATTTATTCCTCTCTACCTAGTTAAGGTCGTAGGGTGTGTCGCCATTGACAAGCCATAAACTTGACAGACAATCTCATAGCGACACACCTGACAAAATAGTGATTGTAAGGTGCGTCAGGGCCGAATATTTTAACCATTTACTCAAGGATTTCCCCCTGATGCACCCTACGGTTATACTTTGGAAATTGAGAGTTTGATGAAGAGGAATAAATGATGAATATAGAAGATGAACAAACTTTAAATACCCAACAAGAACGGGAATCGCTGAGAATTCAAGCTTTAATTGATGAAGATGGGAAAACACCAAAACAAAAAGCTGGATTGTTTGTTGAACAAGCTTTACTTTATGGCGATGCTCAACAATATGCAGAGGAGATCACCTCCTACGAAAAAGCCTTAGAAATCAAACCAAATTATCAGCAAGTATGGTACAATCGGGGCATTGCCCTGGTTAATTTAGGCAGAGTGGAAGAGGCGATTGCCTCCTACGACAAAGCCTTAGAATTTAAACCAGATAAAGACGAAGCCTGGAACAATCGGGGCATTGCACTGGGTAATTTAGGCAGGTTGGAAGAGGCGATCGTCTCCTACGACA
>JBDTEI010000559.1:0-11959 GCA_039922675.1 Microcoleus sp. | reverse complement strand
CCGATCGCAAAATAGATACCAATTGCTTTAAATTCGCCCCAATGCGCGACTCGCCGATCGCTACTTTCCACCACCCGATTGACTAACTTCAGTCTCCCCCGCCGCACCAACTTCAAACACAAATCCGCCTCCTCCATAATTGGTAGCGCAGCATCGAAACCGCCGCATTCCCCAAAATCTGCGCGGCGGCAAAAAATAACTTGATCGCCAAACAGCAAGCGCAATCCTTTAAAAAATAAATGAGGCCGAAATAACAGTGGTGCGTAGTAAGTTTTCAGGTAATTGTGCAGCGAAAAACCCCATCTTGTTTGCTGCGCACCAGCCATCAGGGAGATAAATCCGCCGCCGGAAATTGTGTCATCCGACAATGTTTTCTGAATGACTGCTATCATGTCGTCAGGAACTAAAGTATCGGCGTGGAGGAAGCACAGAATGTCACCGGTGGCGGTTTCTGCACCTAGGTTCATTTGCACGGAACGTCCGGCTGTACTGCTAGAAATAACTGGGATGGGTGCCGAAAGTGCGTGAAGCGCAGCTATCCCGTAGGGAATCGCCACTGTTTCGTCTTGACTGCCGCCATCTACCACCAAAACCTCCCAAGCCGGAGGATTGAGAATGCTGAGTTGGCGCAGGGTGCGTTCCAGACAAGTCGCTTCGTTCAGAGTTGGGATGATAATAGAAACGCGATCCATCTGGTTGAAATTTATGCCAAAACTATTATAATCAAAAATTGTGGCGATTCACAACTGCCGCTAGATATTCCACTAATCAGGACTCAAAAAATCGTGCAGAAAACAGAAGTAAAAAACGATCTAGAGTTTTACGACGAAAATGCTGATAATTGGTGGGACGAAAACGCTAAAATCTACGCTCTTTACCATCTCAACAAACCCAGATTTGAGTTTTTCGACAGACACGCGACAAATTGGCGGGGGCTGAAAACCTTAGATGTCGGGTGCGGCGGCGGCTTTTCCTGCGAGTTTATGGCCGAGAGGGGCGCTGTGGTTTCTGGCATAGATCGATCGGACAAATGTATTGTAGCAGCTCAAAATCACGCAGTTACTAGCGGTTTTGAGATTGACTACAGACAAGGTTTTGCCGAAAATATGCCCTACCCTGACAATACCTTCGATGTGGTAATTTGCGTGGATGTTTTAGAACACGTTGCGGATTACAAAAAAGTTGTCTCAGAAGTTCACCGAATTCTCAAGCCCGGGGGACTGTTCTTTTTTGATACTATCAACCGAACTTTTTCCTCGCAAGTGGTGATGATTGGGCTGATGGAAAATATTTTGCAGGAAATTAGGCGGGGTGTTCACGATTGGGAAAAGTTTATCACCCCGGAGGAACTGTCTGCGGTAATGGTCGATACCGGTTTTGGCAAGATTGAAATTAAAGGTTTTGATATGTTTGGGGAAATGGGCGCTACTTTAGCCGAAATGCACGGTTTTTGGGGGAATTTTACAAGTGGAAAGCAGCTATTTCCTTCGGGAGCAGTTTTCAAACAAGCAGCTCAACTGTTAACAGTTAATTTGGCTAACTATGTTGATTACAAAAAGTCTGGGTTGTTTAAAATCAAAATTAATGAGGATACGTCGATTATGTATGTTGGCGTAGGGGCGAAGAATTAGTCGGTTAATTGTTGATTGTTGACTGTTGTGATTAGAGGCGGGTTTTGCGATCGACAATTTCGCCTAAAAACCGCCTCTATTATATTTCAGAAGTTATGCAAAACCTCTATTTGTAGCTCGTCGGCGCTGCTCAAACTCAACAATAAGCGCAGTGCACACCCGAAAAACTCAACCTGCTGTCATTAGGGGCGGGTTTGAGACTGATTTGTGCGATCGACAAATTCGGCTCAAACCCGCCCCAATTTTTAATTGCTAAATGCTAATACTTAGCAAGTATTTTAAAATTTAAGCCATCGCCCATCGCCGATCCATCGCCCAAAATTACCGCCCCGTCTGAATTTATCGCTGCAATCCCTGCCATTGCCTCCAGTACAGCAGTCATTTGCAACAAATCTTAATATAACTTTATTGACAAGTTATCTAGATTGCATGGTAGCTTATTGAATATTAATTGCAATAAGTACCGGAAGTTAAAAGTACCTGGAGGTCAATCACCGTGACAGCAGCAATAGTTTCCGCGTCAGCAGCTCGAATCAGCGACGGACAACCCGTCTACAGCCAAAAAGTGATGAGCTTGGGTACAAATTCCGAAATACCTGACCTCGATCGCTCCAAAGATGTCACCCTCGCCGTCTTAGAAGGAGTGGGAACTCTCACGGTGTGCGATCGAACAGTCACTTTAACACCGGGAGTATTTGTGTTTTTACCCGCCGGCATCCCGCGCAGTCTAAAAGTACAAACGACGCTGAATTTGTTACTAATTGACTGCGAACCAGACCCCGATATGAGCGAATCAGCTTGGTTGATGAATTTTCAACTTTAAGCACATGAAAAAACAGTGTCCTTGCTGCCTTGACTCCCTGATTTCTCAGGTTAGCCACAATCGCGTTTACTGGTTTTGTCTGAATTGCAGGCAAGAAATGCCAAGTTCTGACTCAAAACAAATAAATATCAAGCACTATCAAATTTTACATTCGGAGTAAAAATGTCAAAAGCAATTGGTCTTTTCTACGGAACTACAACTGGCAAAACTGAGTCTATCGCTGACATGATTCGAGATGAATTTGGCAGCGATATCGTAACCTTGCACGAAATCGGCAGCATTGAAAATGATGATTTTGCCGAATACGAATGTCTGATTATCGCTTGTCCGACTTGGAATATCGGCGAACTGCAAAGCGACTGGGAAGGTTTTTTCCCAGAACTCGATGATATTGATTTTAGCGGCAAAAAAGTAGCTTATTTGGGAACTGGCGACCAAGAAGGCTACCCGGATAATTTTATGGATGCAATGGGGATTTTGGCTGAAAAAATCTCGGAACAAGGCGGCGAAACAGTCGGTCAATGGCCGACAGACGGCTATGATTTTAATGAATCTAAAGCTGTAGTTAATGGCAAGTTTTTGGGTCTTGCTATTGATGAAGACAATCAATCGGATTTGACGGAAGCGCGGGTCAAATCTTGGGTATCTCAACTCAAGAAAGAATTTGGCTTGTAGAGTTACAGTAGCCGTAAGGTGCGCCATGCGCACCATACATTTAAACGTTATACTTAAGTTATAAATAACTGGATATCCAACTTAAAATAAATGAAATTTAGTTCAGATGACGTGCTTTGCTTAAGTGTAAGTCCGAGTTTACAATGCTTAGATCGCTCTTTACTTTCCTACTTAAATAATTCTGTACCTGTGCAAGTATGGGAATACCAGCAAACTGAAGACGAAGGTTGCTCTTTAGATATGGCTGTTGAGCTTTTGCATGATTTTTTAACAATGCGCGATCGCCCAATTCATCTCATCGGTCACAGTACCAGCGGATTAGTTGGTTTAATGTACGCCCGCCGCTATCCTGAAAAAGTAAGTTCTTTGGGACTTTTAGCTGTGGGTTTGCCATCTGCTGTTAATTGGCAAGCACATTACTACACGCATCTTGCAGCTTTTCCTAGGAGTGGGAAACAAGTTTTGACTCAAATGGTGGGTGATATGCTGGGATTACAAAATCAAAGTATCAATCAAAAATTTATACCATATTTTGAGGATGACTTAGCCTGTTCTCCTTGTCCTCACTCTTTATTTAGGGTGATTAATTCTAGCGATGAAGGTGTAGAAGTACCTTTGTTGATATGTAGCAGCAAAACGGATTTTGTGGTATCTCCTATTGTGATGCGGCGCTGGTCGAAATTCCTTAAAAAAGGCGATCGCCTTTGGGAGTGTCCAGACGGGCGGCATTTTTTTCATCACTTCTATCCAGAAGAAGTCGGGGAAGAAATACTGAATTTTTGGCTATCTCTACACAGTCGCCAACGGGTTTTAAATTTTAGATTCTAGGTGGCGACTGCTATTGATTGCTCTATTTAGCCCGAAACAGGCGCATCCCATTTGCTGTCACAATTAACGAAGTTCCCGTGTCTGCCAAAACTGCCACGGCTAACCCTACAAACCCAAAGGTTCCCAACAGCAAAAACAGTGCTTTTGTGACTAGCGAAAAAATCACATTCTGCTGAATTACACTTACAGTGCGGCGACTCAAATCGACTGCATAGGCGAGTTTTCTCAAGTCGCTGCCAACTAGCACCACATCAGCGGTTTCTAGGGCCATATCAATGCCACCAACTGCAAAGCTGATATCGGCAGCAGCTAAAGCCGGGGCATCGTTAATTCCGTCGCCCACCATTCCGACGGTTCCCAAATTTCGCAATTGTTGAATTTCTTGGAGTTTGTCTTCTGGCAGCAATTCTGCTTTATACTCAGATAAATTGAGTTGTTGGGCTATTTGCTGAGCTACAAAAGTACGATCGCCCGTAAGCATCACCAAATTGTTCAAACCCATCTGTTTCAGCAAATGTAGGGCTTCGGCAGCTTCCAGCCGCAAGCCGTCAGCCACAGCAATCACTCCCAACAAACCGCGACTGCTGCCGACTAAAACCGGAGTTTGTCCTAATTTTTCGATATCATCTAAAAGAGAGACGGCTGATTTTGACAGTGCAATATTTTTGTCGGCAAATAAGCGGCGATTTCCGACAAAATACAGGTTGTTGCCAAATTTGGCAGCAATTCCTTTACCGGGATTAGCCGTAAAGTCTTCAGGAGTTTCTAACTCGATTCCTGCTTCCTTAGCTTTGGCAATAATTGCCTTAGCTAAAGGATGTTCCGATTTTTGTTCCAAAGAAGCTGCAATTAATAATATCGAACTGGCGCTCAATTCTCCCAAGTCGTAAATTTTTTGGACAACGGGTTTACCTTCAGTCAAAGTTCCGGTTTTATCAAAAGCCAGACTCTTGATTTTTCCGGCATTTTCTAAGCCGTTTCCGCCCTTAAATAACACGCCTTGACTGGTGGCTGCACCGATGGCGCTGACAATGGAAACCGGAGTGGAAATTACTAAGGCGCAGGGACAGGCTATGACTAACATTACCAGGGCGCGGTAGCACCAGACGCTGAATGGTTGACCAAAAATTAAGGGCGGAATTACTGTCAGGCCGATCGCACTTACAATCACAATAGGAGTATAAATCTCTGCAAATTTGTCCACCCACTGCTGAGTTGGGGCGCGGCTCGACTGCGCCGACTCGACTAAGTGCACAATTTTCGCAACCGTGGTATCATTCGCAGTGTGGGTAACTTTGACTTCCAAAAAGCCCGTTTGATTTAAGGTTCCGGCAAAAACGCGATCGCCCGTTTGCTTATCTTCCGGGATAGATTCACCCGTAATTGGCGATTGGTCGATCGACGAATTCCCCGATACAACTATCCCATCTAAAGCTACCCTTTGCCCGGGACGAATCGTCAGAATTTCTCCGATTTGGATTTCCTCAACCCGCACAGTCACTTCATCATTATTGTCGCGTTTGACAGTTGCCGTCGGTGGTGTTATATCCATCAAACTCGCAATCGCATGGCGCGTGCGGCTGAAAGTGAAAGTTTGCAAAGTTGTTCCTAGACTAAACAGAAAGATAACTAACGCCGCTTCAAACCAATCGCCTAAAGCCACCGCCCCAATTACTGAAATTGTCATCAACAAATTCATGTCGGCGCGGCGCAAGCGCAACTCCATTAGGCCGGCGCGGGCGATCGGATATCCAGCTACAATAATACCGATACCGTAAAAAGCCCGCGATATCCAAATTGTCAGGGCTAAATGCTGAGTTAGCAATCCCAGAATTAATCCTATTCCAGCTAAGATGACACTTTGTCCCCGGCGATTGCGAATCCAGAATTCCCAGTTGGTTGGGTTGGTTTTTTGAGTTTTCTGGACTGTAGAATGCTGGTGATGGTGTTCGTGATCGTGTTCGTGATGGTGTTCGCCCGAACAACAGTCCTCCTTCGATGATACTGCTGCGGAGGGCTGTTCGATCGTGTAGCCTAAAGTTTGAATGCGATCGAAAATTGCTTTTTCGGTTACTTGTTCGGGATCGTAATTTAACCGCAAACTTTCTGTGGCAAAAACTACATTGATCTCGGTAAGTCCGGGCAATTTTTGCAGGCCTGCTGCTACGGTTTTGGCGCAGTTGCCGCAGTCCATTCCACCAATTTTAGTTTGTAGGGTTTTGAGGGAAGGAGTTTGAGTCATTATTCAGTATCCTTTTGAGATTTTAGAATCATTATCACAATCATTGAACACATATTCAGATATCCGAGTAAATGGTATCCTAATTTTATTGAATTTGTAAACAAGATTTTTTTAAATTAACCGCAGAGGCCGCAGAGATCGCAGAGAAAGAGAGGATAAGAAAGAGGAAGAGGGAGGAGAGGGACTGAGGGTGATTGCTGTTTGTAGTGAGGACTTTAGTCCTAAGATGAGGACTAAAGTCCGAACGATCGAACCTTGTTGATTCCGGGTAATTGAGCGAACATGAGATTAATGGCAGTTTGCAGAAACTGGTTCCTCTACAGGTACGGATTTATCGGCATTTACCCACACATAAATCTCCGTAGCATCGTCGCTGCAACTGTGACATCCGCCGCACTTTTTCGCTTCTGCCATTTTACTGATGCGGCCTTTGCGGATCAGGCGGTTCAGCATTCCGCGCAAAGCATCGCCGTCCATCCGAAAATGGAGTTTTAAATCGGCAAGAGAAGCTCTTTTGTTTTCAGCAATAAACTGTTGGATGTCGCTTAAAATCATGGTTTTTCTCCTTTCTTTGTTAATAGGACTGACGCAAGCGAGGTCAGAAACCGGGTTTTTTACTTAATCGGTGGACTACAGCGAAGGATTTTCGTAAAAAACCCGGTTTCTTTGGTCTTGATGCTGAAGTCCTGCCACAGAGAAACGCAGATGAACGTAGATAAATTTAATTCATCACTTCGCGCCGTTTGGGGCGTGTTGCACCAGCTATTTTGAATCCCGCAAGTGTGAGGGCCATAGCGATTACCAGTCTCACTACCCAAATAAGGGAAGAATCTGGATGCTCTGCGTATGTCGCGACCTGATAATAAAGCACTGAAGTCCAATAAGCTAAACCTGTAGTCCAAGTACAGGCGAATACTGTCCAGCCCAAATTAGTTTCGCGGTAAAGTGCCGCCGTTGCGGAGACGCAAGGGAAATACAGCAAGACAAACAGCAAATAAGCAAAAGCCGCAGTATTGGAACCAAACCGTTTAGACATTTGTCCGTAGGTGCTACCAGAGATACCTTGAGCTTCTGCTGCTTGTTTTTGGTCTGTAATATTGGCGGAACTTAAACCGAGGGGGTCAAAAAGTTTGCCTGGAAGTTTTACTAAATTCTCGGGAATGCTGAGAAATGCTTTGCTGATACCGCCCCAAAAACTGAACGGTTCCTCTGGTTTTCCTGGTTCTGCACTTGCTGCTTTTTGTTCGTCTCCTAGTTGGGTGTACAGGGAATCTAAGGTGCCAACCATTACTTCTTTGGCAAATACTCCTGTTAGCAATCCGACGCTGGCGGGCCAGTTTTCTTGGCTAATTCCCATCGGAGCAAATACGGGTGTGACTGTGCGGCCAACTGCACTGAGAATTGAATCTTTGCTGTTTTCTTTGCCGAAGGAACCATCGGTGCCGACAGAGCTCATAAATCCAAGTACAATTACCATAAGTACGATCGCAATTCCGGCCTTTTTGATAAAAGCTTGCAATCTGTCCCAAGTCCGCAGCAGCACTCCTTTGAGTTTGGGAATATGGTAGGGCGGCAGTTCCATCACAAACGGTGCAGCTTCTCCTTGCAGGATGGTGTTTTTTAAGATTAGCCCGGTGAACACTGCTGCTAAAATCCCTAACAGGTAAAGCCCTAACACCATATTCTGTCCGCCGACTTGGAAGAATGCGCCACAAAATAGGGCGTACACTGCTAATCTGGCACTACAAGACATGAATGGATTCATCATAATCGTCATCGTGCGATCGCGCTTATTTTCTAATGTCCGCGTCGCCATAATTCCGGGAATATTGCACCCAAAACCGATCATCATCGGTACAAAGGATTTGCCAGGAAGTCCGATAAATCGCATTAATCTGTCCATGACAAAGGCAGCCCGTGCCATGTAGCCGGAGTCTTCGAGGGCAGACAAACATAAGAACATCATCCCAATTTGGGGGATAAATGTAGATGTGGTTTGAATGCCACCACCAGCACCCTTTGCTAGCAGTCCGATCGACCATCCTGGGGCTTTGATACTTTCTAACAGGGCGCCAAAACCATCTACAAAAATTGTCCCGAAGAACTGGTCAAAGAAGTCGATAAACACGCCACCAACGTTAATCGAAATAGTGAACATTAAGTACATCACCATCAAGAATACGGGAATGCCTAAAAATCGGTTAAGCACAACTTGATCGATTTTGTCGGAAATGTTGGTTTTGACTTCCCTGGAAGATTCGGCGACGCCTTGGGTGAGGGTTCGGATGTAGGTGTACCGACTATCGGCGATAATAATATCTAAATCGTCATCGAGGGTTTCGTGGACTCGGCGGCGGTGCGGGACAACTATTTTTTCTAACTCTGTATTGGCGAGTTCCGGGGCCACTTCATCCTGGTATTCTAGGAGTTTTAGGGCTGTCCAGCGGGCATCGACGCTGCGGTTTGGGCTGTGTTGTTGGATATGCGGGATTAGTTGGGCGATCGCATCTTCGATCACAGCCGGATAAGCTACGTAGGCAGATGGTACGATCGGCTTTTGTAGCGCCTTATTAACAGCATCGCGCAGCAGCGGCACTCCGTCATTTGAGGTGGCACTCATCGGCACTACCATACAGCCGAGGCGTTCTGCGAGTTTGCTAACATTAATTTGGATATCCCGTTCTTTGGCAACATCCATCATGTTTAATGCTACTATCATCGGCACGCGCATCTCTAAGATTTGGGTGCTGAGATACAAATTTCTTTCTAAATTGGAAGCATCAACAATATTAACAATCACATCAGCTTCGCCAGATAGCAAATAATCTCGCGCTACCAATTCATCGAGTCCGGTATCTCCGTCTTCGGCATCGATAGAATAAACTCCCGGCAAGTCAACAATAGTAATTACAAAACCATCGTGAGCGTATTTTCCCTCTTTGCGTTCGACTGTTACTCCGGGCCAGTTACCGACTCGCTGGTTAGCACCTGTCAAAGCATTAAATAAGGTAGTTTTGCCGCAGTTGGGATTACCCACCAATCCAATAATTTGCTTGGTCATTATTTCACCTCCTCTACAAATACGGTACTGGCTTCATCTTTGCGTAAACTGAGTTTGAAACCGCGCACTAGGATTTCTACGGGATCTCCTAGGGGTGCGTGGCGAGTGACGGTAAATTCGGTTCCCGGCGTCAATCCCATTGCTAACAATTTGCCTTTGTAGCCGCGGGCTGTTTTCTCATAGCCAACTACTCTCCCTGTGCTGCCAACAGCTAAATCTCGCAATTGCTTCTTCTCGTTCATTTTTTTCTATTGGTAATTGGTAATTGGTAATTGGTAATTGGTAATTGGTAATTGGTAATAACTTCTTTTTCACCTCCAATCCCCAATGCCGCTTGCCTGGGCTTTCCCAATTCCGTTAATTAGTACACATAATTTTCTGTGCCATACCCGCCCCCAAACCGATGCGGTTGTCGCAAATCCCCACAATCACCGAACCGCCAGAATTGCTGACGATTTGAACTTCGATGCCGGGGACTAATCCCATGCCGATGAGGCGGCGCACTGTGCCATCTGAGCCCTTGAGTTTGACTATCCGCAGTTTTTCGCCGACGGTTGCCATTGCTAGCGGGAATGATTTACTTTTGGTTGAGTCTGGCTGAGCTTCTGTGTTGCTGTCTTCGGTTTGAGAGACTTCTGGTGTCTCGCCGTAAAAGGTAAAACCCCCGAACAGTCTGGGGTTGAGCTGTTGGTTTTGTTGGCTGTATTCTTGTGTGTTTTCTTTCATCTGTTCTGGTAGTCGATCGATTTTACTAAGAAGTTATTTGAGCTTGCTGGCAGGAGTAACTTGATATATATTCTCAATACGGGAGGCGCAGAACGGCACGCCTAGCAAAATTCCTCGTTTGAGTGAACTCGTTTCTCTTTGATATTTTGGGCGCTGCTATTGCCTGCACCGAGCATTTTGACTGATTTTGGGCGATCGCCAAGTTTTATCCCTCTTGCGTTAGATGCCAACGTGCGCTCTAACCCCAAGGAAGCCAAACTTACGGCTCTTTAGCATAGTAAATTAAAAAGGAATTATTGGCAACTATTCTCAAATATTTTAACATGATGTTAAAAAACTCAGCCTTAGCTGGGCTGAGCGATACTAATACCATTTATCTCAAGTCGTGCAACACAACAATTGTTGGGCGCTGTGAAACGGAGGGTTGTTTGCCAGCCGGATGTGTAAGGTGCGCCACTCGCTCGAAACAGTGGATTAAATTTAGGGATTTTTAGTGGCGACGCACCCTACGAATACTGTTGCAGGATTTTTGTTGAAAAATGGTATAAGTAGCGATCGACCTAAATCTTCAAATACGGGCGATCGAGCAGATATACTTAAATGTTAGGGCGATCGCGGGGCATCGCCGCTACGAATTCACAATTGATCGAGAATTATGCCAGCAAGTTTTCTCCCAAAGTCGATCGCACAACTCACAGAATCCACCTCAATCGCCTTAGCCCAAAGTATTCAACGGGAGGCAATTACAACTCCCCTAACTTCGGAGCCAATTGGCACAACCTACGCGCGCAGTGGCAGCGGAAACACGCCGATTTTGCTAATTCACGGCTTCGACAGTTCCGTGTTTGAATATCGCCGCCTGTTGCCACTGCTTGCCGAAAACAATGAGACTTGGGCGGTTGATTTGTTGGGTTTTGGATTTACAGAAAGAGCTGCGGGTGTGGAATTCAGTCAAAAGGCGATCGGCACTCACCTCTATTATTTCTGGAAAACGCTAATTTCGCAACCTGTAATCTTAGTTGGCGCGTCGATGGGAGGTGCAGCAGCCATAGATTTCACCCTCGCCCATCCCGAAGCTGTCAAAAAATTAGTGTTAATAGACAGTGCAGGTTTTGCGGTAACATCTAATAAAGGTAAATTTTTAATTCCTCCTTTAGGATATCTGGCAACTTCATTTTTGCGAAACCCTAAAATTCGCCAAAAAATTAGCGTCAATGCTTATTTCGACGAAGCTTTGGCTTCTTTAGATGCTCAAACTTGTGCTGCTTTGCACTTGGAAATGCCCAACTGGAATCAAGCTTTAATTGCTTTTACCAAAAGCGGGGGTTACTGCGGTTTCGGGGAAAAACTGTCGCAAATTCAGCAGCAAACGCTGATTTTGTGGGGAAAACAAGATAGAATTTTGGGGACGGCGGATGCGTCTAAGTTTAAAAGTGCGATCGCGAATTCTCAACTTATTTGGATACCAGATTGCGGGCACGTTCCCCACTTAGAAAAGCCACAGATTACCGCTCAACATATTTTAGGTTTCACAGCTCATGCCTAATATACCGCCTGTGTGGGGGCAGGTTTTCGAGATTGTTGGTGTTAGGCATAAATTATTAGTGAAACCCGCCCCTAGGAATCTGGTATATTTGTTGTCTTGGTTATTAAAAACAAAAAATTCAAACTTTCGGTAAATACTTTTGTACGATCGTCCATCCTGTGAGCAACACAGTCACAAATCCCCCACACAAAACCAAATTAGTGCCAATGTGGAGGGGACGCGCCCAAGGATGTTTAGGGCCAATTTGCAGCCCGCTTCCCACAGAAACTAACACCAACGCCACAACAGCTAGCCCCGCCGGTAAATGAGCTGAGTGACCCAAATTGCCGTAGTATCCCAGCGTACCAACTACGCCAATTCCCAGCAATAAAATTACCAAAGTTGCCATCCCCGCGCCAGTCGCCAAATGAAAGGGACGCAGCCATTT
>JBDTEI010000558.1:0-3977 GCA_039922675.1 Microcoleus sp. | reverse complement strand
GTGCTGCGGTAACGGTGCTGGTAATGGTCTTGATTGACCTGCTGATGCTAAATCAAGGTGGCGATCGCGCTTTATTACCTGTGCGTTTCTATGCCACGCTAATTGGTTGTACTCTAACTGCCATTGGGACAGCGATCGCCTATCCTGAAATTTGGCTGCACAAAAGAGCAAGGGACTCTTAATCGGTATCTATTTTTCACAGCGTTTTGTGCGATATCCCAGACTCTTTCGTTGCGCAATCACCAAACAAGAGTTAAGCTAAGCGTATTAAATTATACTGTAATCCGATTGCTTCGGGTGATCATAGCGAGGAACGAAGCAATAGGAATGTATATTTTTTATCGATTTTTATATACTTAGCTCTTGTCGCAAGTGTACCTAATTATACCCAAAATGCGAGCATTCGAGAGACGATCGTACTGCCGTGTAAAAGCCGATCGCGCCCGAAGCATCTCAAGTCCTGCAAACCCTTAAAATCAGTTGAGAATCTCCACCGCCTCTCGATCGAACCTACGACTGCGATACCATCAGCTTGTACTCGCTTGCCGCACCGCCAGATGGAACAAAATACTTTACCAGTAGAGGTGATTCTCTCTCACCCCCGCCAATCCTTGGGCAGCATTCGGCTGGATTGGACGCCGCAACCGGGGAACTATCTCGATTTAGAGGGAAAAACCTACGCTGTCTTGGAACGCCACCACCGCTATCAACTCAAATCTGGGCGCTACCACCTGCAAAAAATAGCCTTGTACGTGCAGTCTGCCACCCCGCCGACTGAAAGAACATTTGTCAGCGGCATCTGGGTTATCGGAGCTGCTAGCTGCCGCTTTAACGCTCGATCGGAAATTCTGCGCTGTGCAGTCAACCCCAATGGCCCCTGCGACGGCTGCCGCGATTACCAAAAGTGTTGAACGCGATCTATTCGCACAGACAATTCTAGCTCGATCGCCCAACCGAGAGTGCCGAGGATCTCGGCATCTCCCTCAATTACCACCAACTATCTCAACCAACTACCAACTCTCGAACCTGATTTAACTTGTTCCCCAAGGTGGAAATCTACCTTCTCATGGCTGTCCAGCAAGTCGCGAATGCCAGTATGAATTAATTTTTCTATCTGTAGCAACTGTTCTGAAGAACAGCGAACCTGAACTTTTTGATTCGACACATAGTCGCTGGAGTCGATCGCAGTATATTTATTAGGAACTCGGCTCAGCACGTAAGCAATTAAATCCTGCCGCCAGCCCGAGTGTGAAAAAGTCTGTTGGTAGGGATGCTTGGGATAAGACTCCAAGATCATTTCTACTTCCTCTGTGACTAAAGCCAACGTAATATTAACAAGATTTTTCTGCATTTTTCCTGTCCCCAAACACTACTTAACTAATATTTTTGTCGCCCTTATCGAGTTCGTCTGATTTCTCCTGAATCTTAACGGGCTAATGCCGCACATCTTTCTTTGGGAATAACCAGATCGAACTCGGAACTTACCTCTTCTATAACCCGTAGCACGTAGCAGGGAATCTTATCCGATAAAATAGCACTTGCCACCGCGCCGGTGTGAATTTCTAATACTGCTTCTACCGCTGCTTCAAACATCAGTCGGTGCCCCGGAAACACCACTCTTTCAAAGTACCAGTTAGGAATGTTCCCAATCCGAACCACCTGAATTTGGTTGGTAACATTTGCGTAATAGCACAGAATCTGGCTGTTACCTTTAGAAGATAGCTGATATGACATTTGAAAAATCTCCATACTCTTTAAAAAACTTACTCAGACTTCGCTTTGCCTGTTAATGGCAATTGCCAGTTTTTCTCTGGACTAAATGGCCGAGTTATTTTCGGAACGTTATTCGAGAACCCGAATCCCATCCTCAGTTATTAATTTATTATTGATTGATTTTTCCGGCCAACACTTAGAGGACTTGCGCAGAAACCCGGTTTGTTTGGTATGCAGTCCCTAACTCCTAAGTTATGCAGGTTGGTTGTGCTGTCGCACCAGTTAATCGAAAGTACCGTCACTGGCCCAAACTCCCATGAAAACAGCTTCGTTCTGTGGCAGCGGGATGCTGCTGAGAGTGAGACCTTTAGCTCAAGACCCTCCTATAAACAGTATCTAAAAAATATGAGGGAATTATGAAGATCGTCATTTTTGTTGATGAGTCTACTTTTGCTGAAGCAAAAATTACAACACTTCCGGCTGCTATGAGGTACGCAGACAGTATCGAAAGTTAGGACAGGAAAGGGATACGAGTAAAACTGTGCTTCATAATAGCCGGAAGTGCTGTACAACACTTACGCAGAAACCGGGTTTTTTACCAAAAACCTTCGCTACATCTTGGAACCCGGGTTGAAAAACCCGGTTTCTGAGGCAACTCTTTATAACTTCTGGAGCAGTTATTCTGCATAAATACTGTAGTGGCGATCGACTTTACGGGAAACAAAAGACCCCGACTCCCTGAGGTCATCTCTGGAATTTCTAGGGAATCAGGGTTTGAAGTAACCAATCACCGATCGATCTCAAAGCTAAATCAAAAAAATGAGGAAATTCTGAAAACAGCCGCCAAAACCAGGACTTTCCGGCACGCACAAACCCGATTTATTAACATAATTTCGAGATTTTTGCAAGAGACAAATAGCTAGAAACCGGATTGGCGTCAATCCGGTTTGAATGCCCCCTTGATTCTTCAGTCGGCACAGCCCGACTTTGTTTGTCTAGTAGCGGTTGCAACCGCCGAATTTTTTCTTCAGTCGGCGCAGGCAGAATTCGTTTGTGTAGACGCGATTTCAATCGCCGAGTCTTATCTTTTCCCAACCGAGAATTCCCGCAACTTGCTGTGCCAAACCCAAAGGATCAAAAGGCTTGGCAATCACCCCCGCTACCCCCAAATCAGCAAACTCGTTCAAATCCATCGCCTGCACCTTAGCAGTCAGAAAAATCACCGGAATTCCCTGAGTAGCCGCATTTTTTTGCAGCAAACCAAACAAAGTAACTCCGTCCATATCAGGCATCATCACATCGAGTAGAATAGCATCAGGGACTTGACTTTCAGCTAAAAGTAATCCTTGGCTGCTGTCAGGCGCAATCAGCACCATCCAGCCGCCTAAATGTTCCAGACAAGCCTCAATCACGCTACAGAGGTTTTGTTCATCATCGATTACCAGAATGCGCTTTTCCGACATAATTAAAACCTTTATTTTAAATAAATCATCGTAAACAGAAACAGCACTTACCGAAAAGAATTGGTTTAAAGCCTCTCGCTTGTAGGGAGAAATTAAAATCAGACTATTTATTACTCCAATCCTCGGACTTCCAGGTAGAGGTCGCCCTCATCTGTCATCTGTCAACTATCAACTGTCAACTGAATGAACCTTCCCCTTCCAGCGGTGCAGGCACTGTGAAATAGAAACTGGCGCCTTCGGAGACAACACTTTCGGCCCAAATTCTGCCGCCGTGCTGCTGCACGATGCTGCGACAGATAGCCAAACCCAAACCCGTACCTCCTTTTTGGCGGGAGTCAGAAGCATCGACTTGTTGAAACCGTCCAAAGATACTTTCTAGTTTATCCGCAGGAATCCCCCGCCCTCGATCTTTGACTTCAAATACAACCCGTGAAGCGTAGCTATCCCGTAGGGAATCACCCAAATCTTCAACCCTGACACTTACTGTACTCCCCAGAGGCGAGAATTTAATAGCATTGCTCAACAAATTTACCAGCATTTGAACGATCCTGTCAGGGTCAGCCCAAATTTGTGCCGACGAGGGCAAAATCGACAAATTAATCTTATTTTCAGCAGCCAGAGACATCACAGCTTCCGCAGACTTCTGCATCAAAACTTGCGCATCGCACCACTGCTTGACGATGGTAACTTGACTGGCTTCGAGCCGCTCTAAGTCAAGAATATCGTTGACCAAACGCACTAACCGTTCAGTTTCGTTCGACGCGATTTCTAACATCTGTTTGGCAGTTTCCGGTTTATTCT
>JBDTEI010000557.1:0-6419 GCA_039922675.1 Microcoleus sp. | reverse complement strand
ATCGCCCTTGCTCTCACATTCAAAAGACCGATCGGCGTATGTAACAAATCTACCAGATCGAGTTTGCAGATCATAATTTTAGCCGCAGCAATCGGTAATTCCTTTAACAGCCACCTAGCCAGCCGGTACAAATATTCCCCTGTGGTGAATTCTCGCATCAAATCGACACCGTGGAGTTCGTGCAAATATTTATTCGACTCGCCGTAGCGATACCATTGACTTTGCAACTGTTTCATTGTAGAACGATGGCGGTGTCGGGCGATCGCACTTTGGGCAAAATAAATTTTATAGGATGTTTCCCGCAAAATCCGCCAGCACAAATCCGCATCGCCGCCACTCGTAAGGTATGGGCGAAATAAACCGACTTGTGCTAAAATCTGCCTGCGTACAGCTAAGTTGGCGGTTTGACCGTGTGCACAAAAAGGGTGAGCGAGAGTATGTTTTTGAGATAAAGTATTGTCGCGGGCTGCGTGTTTTTCTAAGAGAGTGTTACCGGGCAGGGCGAGGATTTCCCCGCAGGTAATTCCTATTTCTAAGTCAGCAAACGGTTTAACTAAATTTTCCAACCATTGAGTTTCGGGGCGACAGTCTGCATCGGTAAAGGCGATGATTTCGCCTTTTGAAGCGCGAATTCCTTGATTGCGGGCGGCGTAGGAACTTTGAATCTGGTTTTCTGTGAGATTGCGAATTGTGATTTGATTGAATCCCTCTTGGTTGGGGGATTTGACTGCTGTTTGAAGGATGGTTGAAGTGCGATCGCGACTTTTGTTGTCTACCAAGAGATATTCTACTCTGTGTGGCGGATAAGTTTGCGATCGCAGACACTCAATTAAATCCGGCAAATCCGTCTCGCCGTTATAAACAGGTACCACAACCGAAACAAGGGGTAAAAACTCCGCACTGTTCATTAATTCTCTCTGCTGGTTGTTGAGTCAATCAGGACTAAAGTCCTTACTACGAACCAGTTTTATTTCATTTTTTTGAGGCTTTTTTTTAATCTTAAATGGGTAAGATGCCCGTCCCACAACTGCATTAAGTTTCTGTGGAACGGGCATCTTATTTGTTTTTGAACATTGCACTAAACATCAGCTACATATGCTGTAAAGTCTATTAATAATCCGCTGTTAACTGTTACCAGTAAACATCAAAATCATCAACACTAACACCCCGTTAGTTAAATAAAATATACCAACCACCTGAGTTTCTAACCAGCCGCACAGTTCTAGATGATGGTGCAGCGGAGCCATTCTTAACAGACGCTTGCCGATGCCATCCGGGCCTTTTGTAGCTTTGTAATAACCTACTTGAGCAATTACTGACAGAGTTTCTACAAAGAAAATCCCACTGATTATTAATAATATCCAAAGGCTATTTGTTAATAAAGCTACCGCACCCAAAGCACCGCCCAAAGCCAAAGCACCTGTATCGCCCATAAACACTCGCGCTGGATTGCGGTTGTGGGCTAAGAACCCGAGACAACTGCCGCTAATGCAGGCGCAAAATATCATTAATTCTGGCGAAGTTGAGGCTACAGATGCACCTAATCCCAAAAGTGCTATCGCCCCCAAACCGCCCATCAAACCATCAACACCGTCGGTAAGATTAGTAGCATTGCTTTCAGCAACTAACACAAAACCCGCCAGCGGCCAAAACAGCAAACCTAAAGGTAATACCCAACCGAAAGGTAAAGCAATGTTCGTAGAAATATTTGGATTGTGTAACATCAGCCACAGACAAAATATAGCTGCAAAACCTATTTGCAAAGCCAATTTCATCCGAGGTGAAATACCTTTATTCGACTTGTGGCGCAGAATTTGCCAGTCGTCGAGCCAGCCGATGAAACCATAAGCTAAAGTTAAAGCTGATACGGCAACAACATCTGAGTTAAATCTAGACCAAAGCAAGGCGACTGCGACTCCTGCCGGCACAAAAAACACGCCTCCCATTGTTGGAGTTCCCGCTTTTTTTAAGTGGGCTTGGGGGCCGTCTTCGCGAATTACTTGTCCTGCTTTCAGTTGCTGAAGTAGGGGCACAACTAGATAGCCCAACCCCGATGCAACTGCTGCACAAACAGCTAGTGGCATAAATAGCGATGCAGGCCCATCCAAAAGTCTACCCGCTGCTACATCTAAACCGATCGCTGCAATGCCGAGCCCCAAACCCAGTAGCAGGAATAAATTCCTGCCTGTAAGTTTGAAAGGCATACTAAAAGGGATTTTCTCATCCAAAAAGTTATCCATATCACTCCTCAACACACACACCATTTGAGAATCAGCATTTGACCGTTGGAGAATAGGGTGCGATACAGGAGATTGGGAAATCTCTTAGTGTTTCTTCCCTGTTTCCGGTTGATTCCTTGACCCGCAAAAAACGGATACCGTGCCACGTACTTAAGTCGTCGATGCTACCCAAATTTTAGATTCAAGTTCGGCTTCCCAGATTCATCAATGGAGTGAATCTAAAATTCTTCAATCTAAAATATAAAATCGACTAACCCTTCTACAGTTATTCGTCCCCTACGCCCGCATCATCTTCTGCTTCTTCTTCTAAATCATCGTAAGGACTGTCGTCAACTGCCATCAGTTCGGAAATTTCTTCTTCGTGCAGATAGTCGGGTTCTTGAACATCCCTTGCTAAGAGGCGATTGTTAGATTCCAACCAGTCTAAAAGAGAAGATTGCTGCTTTAATGGAATTACATCCGCAGGTAAATGGCGAGGTATTTGACGCAGAGATGGGTTGTACATGATTATCGGTTTCTAAAGACAAAGACGCGATCGAGTAGAACTAATGTTGTGCCGACTGACTGCTGCTTTGATCGAACACTTGCAAATCCGGCATTTAGCAGAGCTAAAGCATTATACCACAGGCAGTGTTTGGTTCCGGATCGGGATAGGATGGGAGATCGACTCAGGCGATCGCTCCAATCATGGGCCTCAGGATAACACTAAAATCCGATCTTGCCAATCCCGCTTTAGCCGTAAGTATTGTAATCTGAGACGATCGTCTTTTAAAGTATCGCGGAACACGGGGCTCGCCAGCGGTTGAGTCAGAACAGTCTCCTGGTTTTGCGTCCAAGCCTGATGGTGAATGCCCTCTACCTTCTTCAGCCAACTCTCAAGCAATAAATCTTAGAATGAACACAACGGCGGCGGTTTTATACAGCAAAGACGGTTACGACACCGGTGGCAAAAGGCTTCTGGGGCGTCATTCAGCCGGAGAAGGATTTCTCAAAAGCTTAGTCCAACACGGAACTGCTGACTCACTCTACTGTTGCGCAGACAGCGATACAACATTTAAGGAGTTTTGTTCGCGCATCCAACCGTGGCTGCAACAACCTCGGAAAGTCCGCTGGATTCCCAGGGATCGACCAGATTTGCTATCTCAACCAGGTACAATCTATCGACCCGATCCCGCCCTGGCAGATCTGGTTTGGGGGCGCAGATTTGTCAATCAGCGGGCTTACAGCGTTTGCGGCGTTACCCACACGATCGCAACTAAGTATGTCATGGAATCGATCGGCAATTTGATAACTGCACCCGTTCAGCCTTGGGACGCCCTAATCTGCACCTCTAACGCCGTGAAAACAGCCGTAGAAGGAGTTCTGAGGGAGTGGTCTGAGTATTTAGCGCAGCGCAACGGCGGTCAACCCGAAATTTTGGTCAAATTGCCAGTTATTCCCCTGGGAGTAGATTGCAGCGCGTTTCCGCAGGGTGCCGAAGCAGTCGAGGCGGGCGATCGACAACGGCAAGAACTCGGCATTTCTCCCGGCGATATAGTGGTGTTATTTGTCGGTCGATTGACTTTTTCTGCCAAAGCTCATCCCGTACCAATGTACATCGCATTGGAACGCGCCGCCCAACAGACAAAGGCGAAAATCCACTTAATTCAAGCCGGTTGGATCGAAGATCCGAGAGAAGAACCCGACTTTAAACATAGCGCGCAAATCTTTTGTCCTTCCGTGAATGCTATTTTTTTAGATGGCAGAAAACCGGAAATTAGAATTAATATTTGGTCGGCATCTGACATTTTTATTTCGCTTTCCGACAACATTCAAGAAACCTTCGGACTGACGCCAATCGAAGCAATGGCGAACGGACTGCCGGCCATAGTCTCGGATTGGAACGGATATAAAGAATCAGTACGCCACGAAATCGACGGTTTCCGCATTCCCACACTCATCCCGCCCCCGAAAGCTTGTTTAGATTTAGCGCTAAATTATCTTGACGGTAGCATAAATTGGCCGACTTACATGGGTCACACTTCCCTAGCCACAGCAGTTGATATTGATGCTTGCACACGCGCTTTGTGCCAATTAATTGACAACCCGGAATTGAGAAAGCAGATGGGGGAAAATGCGAAACAAAGGGCGAGGGAGATTTATGATTGGAAAGTAGTAATTGCTGCTTACGAACAGTTGTGGCGGGAATTAGCAGAAATTCGGGTTTCGGCACCGGAGTCAGCACCTGCAAAAGCCGGGAAACCGCCTTATCCGCTGGGCGACGATCCGTTTCAGGTGTTGGGCCATTATGCGACTAGAACTTTAACCGATGATATGATGCTGAGTCTGGGTGCGATCGCCACACCAGAACTTCTGAGAGAGTTGCAGACAGTTTGGTTTACCAGTTTTGGTCAAGATAGAAGAATACCTGTTAAAATCCAGATGGAAATGTTGAATGCGATCGAGCAAAATGGCGCTGTCAGCGCGGGCGAACTTCTCAGGCGTTATGCCAAAAGCGAGCAAGAATCAGCATACCTATATCGGACGATGCTTTACCTGGTGAAATTTGGTATTTTAGTTGTTGGGAATGGGTAATTCAGTTGACAGTTGACAGTTGACAGTTGACAGTTGACCTGGAAGGAAGAGGATTAGAGTAATGAATCGTCTGATTTTAATTTATCCCTAAAAGGTAGAGGCTTTAAACCAATTCTTTCTGGTAATTGGTAATGGATAATTGAGAATGGGTAATCGATTATTGTTCATACTAAATCCAATAATACTCGGCGGTTGAAACCGATCCTATACAAACGATGTCCGCCTCCGTGGACTGAAGATTAGAGTAAATTCCGGGTACGCGCTGGGCCCACAGAAGCCAAATCATAAGCGTGGGCGAAAAAACGATTTATTTAGTCCCTTTGCATAAGTCATGGACTACTAACTACTGACTACTAACTACTGACTACTGACTACTCACTCTTAAAAAACTATGATTAACAAATCTGCGCTATTAGAGATAATTGCTGGTAAGAATCGCGGTTTGCTGGCGACTCCCAGCGACAAACAGGCGATCTTAAGTGCGATCGCCCAATTAGAAGATTACAACCCCACGTCTCGCCCCGTCGAAGCCGCAGAGCTTTTAGATGGCGATTGGCGGTTGTTGTACACCAGCAGTCGCGCCCTGCTGAATATTGACAATTTTCCGCTGTTAAAACTTGGTCAAATTTATCAATCTATCCGCGTCAAAGAATCAAAAATTTATAACATTGCCGAAGTTTACGGATTGCCTTACTTAGAAGGAATTGTCAGCGTAGCTGCGAGATTTGAGGCGACCTCGGAAAGGCGAGTGCAGGTGAAATTTGAGCGATCGATTTTGGGTTTAAGCAGGTTGATTGGCTATGAATCTCCGGCAAAATATATCAATGAGATTGAGTCGGGGAAAAAGTTTGCTGCTGTAGATTTCAAGCTGGATACTCGCGAACAGCAGGGATGGCTGGATATTACTTATTTGGATGGCGATTTGCGAATCGGGCGCGGTAATGAAGGCAGTGTTTTTGTATTGACAAAAGAGTGATTTTGTGCTATTGTGCAGGGCAATTTTTTACTCAAAAGTTGCAAGCGGACTAAAATGATACTGAGAGGGATATCATTATGACATCAACAATCCAAGAAACAATAGGCAAAATTACTACAACCCTGACAATCACGAATCCGCTAGACCAAGGTAAGGCAGAAGACGGTCTAATTCCGGCTGACCAAGTACGTTCTATTACCATCAAAAACGTGCTGGTGGATACTGGGGCGAATACTTTATGTCTGCCGCAAGATGCGTGAAGCGAAGCTATCCCGTAGGGAATCGCACAACTCGGTTTAAAACTCCTGAAAACAGTGTCTCTAGCAACGGCAACAGGCATCGGTACAGCACGCATTTTTGAAGATGCAAAAATTTCGTTAATGGGAAGAGACGCGATTTTTGAGTGCATAGAACTGCCTGTGGGAGCCGATCCGTTAGAAGCATTGGGAATTGAATCTTTCATAATTTCCATAACAAAACCTTACCAGAAACAAAAAAAATCTCCCAAAAAAATGCTCCGACTCTCCCAAACCCAACTCAAAATCCTCGAAGAATGCCCCCGCAAATTCCAGCATAGCTACCTAGAACTCCTCGCCACCACCGCCTCCCCAGAACATAAAGAAAAACTG
>JBDTEI010000556.1:0-6418 GCA_039922675.1 Microcoleus sp. | reverse complement strand
TCTCCCCCTCTCCCGGCTGGAGTCCAAATTTTTGGACAACTGTGTTACAAATTGAAAAGGTAATCTGTCTAGTTCACCTGTTTTCAACCTGTTACAAGAAAATTAAATGACCGCAACCGTAACTGTTACTGATAACCCGTTACTAATTGGCAAAGGATTGCCACCGTTTGATGCGATCGCATCCTCACACGTAGTCCCCGCCGTTACCCAACTGCTGACCGAACTAGAAGCCGAGCTAGCTGCCTTAGAAGCGTCTGTTGATCCGACTTGGAGCGGCTTGGTAGAACCGCTGCAACTGCTCGGAGAGCGTTTAAATTGGACTTGGAGCATTGTCGGACATTTGATGGGGGTGAAAAATAGCCCGGAATTGCGATCGGCCCACGAAACAGTGCAGCCGGAAGTAGTAAAATTTTGGAGCAAACTCAATCAAAGCAAACCGCTTTATGAAGCTTTTCAAGCGCTACGGGCCAGCGAAAATTGGCACAGCTTAGAGTCAGCTCAACAGCGAATTGTCGAAGCCTCACTCCGAGATGCTCAACTCTCCGGCGTCGGTTTAGAAGGCGAGCAAAAAGAGCGTTTTAATGCCATTCAATTAGAAATGGCCGAAATTACTACCCAATTTTCCAATCACGTCCTCGACGCTACCAAAGCTTTCAGCCTCACCCTCACAAACAAAGACGAAATTGACGGTTTACCGCCGAGTTTGTTGAGTTTGGCAGCTCAAGCTGCTCGCAGCGCCGGGGAAGAAAATGCGGATGCCGAAAACGGCCCTTGGCGGATTACTTTAGACTTTCCGAGTTACGGCCCTTTCATGCAGCACAGCACCCGCCGCGATTTGCGCGAAAAGTTGTACAAAGCTTTTATCGGCAGAGCAAGTAGCGGAGAATTGAATAATTGGCCTTTGACCGATCGCATTTTAGCACTGCGCCACGAAAAAGCTGCTTTACTTGGGTTTAGCAGTTATGCCGAATTGAGCTTGGCGAGCAAAATGGCTCCCAATGTTACAGCAGTGGAAGCTTTGTTAGAAGAATTGCGCTTAGCGAGTTACAATGCTGCTATCAAAGATTTAGAAGAATTGAAAGCTTTTGCTGCCACTAAAGGCGCGCCGGAAGCTGGGGATTTGAAGCACTGGGATATTGGTTTTTGGTCGGAACGGCAGCGGGAAGAAAAGTTTGCTTTTAGTGCCGAAGAATTGCGCCCTTATTTTGCTTTGCCGCAGGTATTGGAGGGATTATTTGGATTAGTAAAGCGGCTGTTCGGCGTCACAGTAACGGCGGCGGACGGTCAAGCTCCTGTGTGGCACAAAGATGTGCGCTATTTCAGAATAGATGATGAAGCCGGAAATACGATCGCCAATTTCTATCTAGACCCCTACAGCCGCCCGGAAGAAAAGCGTGGCGGTGCTTGGATGGACGAGTGTGTGGTGCGCGCTAAGTTTGTGGAAGCGGGCAAGACAACAACGCGGTTGCCTGTGGCGTATTTGGTGTGCAACCAAAGCCCTCCGGTTGACGGCAAACCAAGTTTAATGACTTTCTTGGAAGTAGAAACTTTGTTTCACGAATTCGGTCACGGTTTGCAGCATATGCTGACAATTGTAGATTATCCGGGGGCTTCGGGCATCAATAATGTTGAGTGGGATGCGGTGGAATTGCCCAGTCAATTTATGGAAAATTGGTGTTATGACCGTGCGACTTTGTTCGGGATGGCAAAGCATTACCAAACCGGGGAAACTTTGCCGGAACACTATTACCAAAAGCTGCTAGCAGCCCGCCACTACATGAGCGGCAGCGTCATGCTCAGGCAAGTACATTTTAGCAGCGTTGATATCGAATTGCACCACCGCTATCGATCGGGCGGCAGCGAAACTGTGGCGGATGTCCGCAACCGGATTGCTAAAACTACTACCGTGTTGCCTCCTCTGGAGGGAGACGCATTTTTGTGCGCTTTCGGACACATTTTTGCGGGCGGCTACGCGGCTGGCTATTATAGCTATAAATGGGCTGAAGTGCTCAGTGCTGATGCTTTTGCGGCGTTCGAGGAGGCGGGTTTGGAAGACGAAAGTGCGATCGCCTCTACAGGTAAACGCTTCCGAGATACAGTGTTAGGATTGGGCGGCAGTTTGCACCCAATGGAAGTGTTTAAAACTTTCCGGGGACGCGAACCGAGCACTAAAGCTTTGTTGAGACACAGCGGTTTAGTTGCGGCTTAATTATACCAATTCAAAAAATCCTGGCTACAACAATTTAGGTTTAATTTGTTTACTCAAATATTGTCGTTGGTGCGTCGCCATAGCTGATTTTTTTTCCGATGGCGACACACCCTACCAAGGTTGTTGCATTGATTTTCCTTTCTTGGTATTAACTATGGAATAACAGGGATTAATGCGGGTGAATTTATTTGCATTAATCCCTGTTTTTTTGATGACTTTCCAGGTAGTGAGGACTTTAGTTTTTTGATTTATGCGGACTTGCATTCCTCACTAGGAACCCATTTTATTGGAGAATATCTAGCAATAAACATCTGTAATTTTACGTTTATGTGAAAAATTGAGCATTATGTACGGCCCGCAGCTTTTAGATTAGCTTGAAGGATCATTCAAGTAACATTGGTGTCTATACTGCAATACGGTTCACTTAAGATTGTCCGAAGAGAGGAACGAAGCAATCGCAGTATCTATTTTTCATGGTTTTTTACAACCTGGATCGTCTTAAGTAAACCGTATTGGTCTATACTGTCAGTATAAACTGATATTTGCGAATATTTTCTGTCATTCATCAGTGATGTTACTTAACTTTCCCTACACCTGAAACTTCATTTATTTTTCGCAACATTTACTGGCTGTTTTCTCCATACAGCTAAAGCTTTTATTCGCAACTAAAAATTGAGAATTTTACCGAATCTTTAATATCCAGCGGTCAATAGCGGTAGTTTCTTAAATTTTTGATAAAGTTCGGCAGACTCTGCCTCAAAAAAGATAAAAGAATGAAGGTAAAAATTTAAAACTTTTTGTTATGAATAATTTTAAGATTGTCACAAAAAATATTTTTATATATGATAAGTAAAGATTGATAGTTACTCGTTCACCCAAAATTTAAGATTTTCATGGATATTCAATTAATTAATATCGGTTTTGGTAACATTGTGTCTGCTAACCGAGTGATTGCCATTGTCAGTCCCGAGTCAGCGCCAATTAAGCGTATAATTACTGATGCGCGGGAACGCGGACAACTGGTTGATGCTACTTACGGCCGCCGCACGAGAGCGGTAATTATTACAGATTCGAGTCACGTCATCCTCTCGGCGATTCAGCCGGAAACGGTGGCTAATCGTTTTGCGATCGGCAAAGACGGTCAAGGTCGGGATGATTGAGGTTTGTCGGTTGCAATTTGAGCGCTTACAGTCTAGAGTAAGCGAAAACTCAAATTGTGAGACGTTTCTCTTCTAAAAATGAAATCTGGTAAATTAATTGTTCTGACGGGGCCTAGCGGTGTGGGGAAAGGCACCCTAGTGCGATCGCTCCTCAACCGCCATCCCGAATTAGATCTTTCGGTATCGGTGACAACTCGTAAGCCCCGTGAGGGAGAAGTTGAGGGACAACACTACTATTTTGTCAGCCGCAGCCGTTTTGAGGAAATGGTTGAGGCTGGCGAGTTGGCGGAATGGGCTGAGTTTGCGGGTAATTTTTACGGTACTCCATATTTTGCTCTCCAGCAGCGTACCCGCGAGGGAAAATGGGTATTGCTCGAAATTGAACTCGAAGGGGCGAGGCAAATTAGAGATAAGTTTCCTGAAGCTTTGCGACTTTTTATTTTACCTCCTTCTTGGGAAGAATTGGAGCGCAGGCTGCGGAGTCGGGGTCAAGATTCCGAAAGTGCGATCGCCCGTCGGTTGCTGCGGGCTCAAGAGGAAATTGAAGCTGCGGGCGAATTCGATTTTCAAGTTGTCAATGATGATTTAGAAGTTGCTTTAAAAGGGCTGGAATCCGTATTGTTTGCCACCGTGTAGGCTTCTAGACATTGCGATCGGAGGCGCGGCGCGCGCGGCGGGGAGTGGGGGAGAAGATTTGACGCGCAACTGCACCTAGGAGTGAAAGATGAAGAGAGAAATGCGCGACTGCTTAAAGCAAATTGAATTAGATTTTTCCCTATTAATAAAGGGTCAATCAAACCCGATTTGGTAGAAGTTTTAGCCATTTTTCTGTTCTGGTTAAAACTTGGGTACTTTCTTTGATAGCAACACAAACTTTTAAATTCACTTCCAGAGTGTCGGACGCAGGCAAAAATTTCCTGAGTGGCTCTATTTCGCGAGCAGAACAACCCAACATTTCCATATAACCTAGCGTCCAGCCAATAGCTGCTATGTCGCCTACATTGCCTTCTCCGCCGCACAGGTGACAGCCCAATTCGCCCTCCGAGCTGCATTCTGGACAAACCCAATTGCTGAGCTGTGAATTAAGCAGATTTGTGCGGGAGGCTGATGCAATTGTTAATGCTTTAATGTGGTTTTGAACTACTTGTTTAAAACCTCGGTTTTGGTTGCTGCGGTGGTCGTAATTGTTGTAGGATCGCCCGTTAGCAATTCCTTGCTGTTGTGACGAAGCCAGAGATGCTGTTTGCTGCTTAATTTTGACTCCCGATTCGCCCAGGTTCGCCGTTAGCTGAATACCGTAGTTTTGCGACTCTTCTGTCTGAGAGTGGTTGAGTGCGTTGTCAAAACGGGATTCTGCGCGATCTTCTTCGAGGGCTTCGCGATCCTCTTCGAGGGCTTCGCCAACAGCAAAATCTTGCATCGAGAGGTGATGTTCGATCGCCAAAGACCAAGTTCTTTTATGCCGGAGATCGCCATATTTTCTGGCTTCGGCATCGGTAATGCCGATCGCCGCAGCCTCTTGGCGCAGCATATTCATCGAAGTCATGAGATCTGATATCATTAGTTTATTGAGAGTTAATATATGATCGGATCAGACGGCGGTTGAAACCGCGTCTACACAAACGATGTCCGCCTCCGCGGACGGTCGAAAACAAGGTAATTTTAACCGCCAGTTCTTCAACCCCTCTGAGCTCGGGTTTGGTTTGTATAGACGCGGTTTCAACCGCCCGGTCTTTGTATCCCAAGCGTCTTGAAACATAGTAACCTAGGTTTCTGGAATTAGGACTATCAATGAATGCAATTTTTCCTGAGACAACGTTATCGGTGGGCGGACTAACATCATACCTGCAAGAGTTGCTGGAAGGCGATCGCAACTTGCAATCAGTTTGGCTAATCGGCGAGGTGTCGAACGTTTCGCAGCACGCCAGCGGCTGCTTTTTCACTCTGTGCGATCCCGACAAAAGCGCTGCAATTCGCTGCGTGGCGTGGAATTCTCAGCGGCAAAAATTAATGCAAATGCCCGTAAAAGGTGAGCAATTGCTGGTTTTGGGAAGCATCCGGCTGTACAAAAATCGCGGCGAGTACCAGTTGACAGTTGTGCAATCGCTACCGGCTGGGGAAGGATTGGAGGCTTTGCGGTTGCAGCAATTGCGATCGCGCTTGGAAGCCGAGGGTTTCTTCGATCCCGCCAGAAAGCGCCCGATTCCCGCACACCCGCAAATTGTGGCGGTAGTGACATCGGATAGCGCTGCTGCGTGGGGGGACATTCAGCGCACGTTAGCGCAGAGATATCCGGGTTTGCGGGTGTTGCTGTCGCCGACTTTGGTGCAGGGAGATTTGGCTCCGGCTGCCATTGCTAGGGCGATCGCCCTGGTAGAATTGGACGGTAGGGCCGATGTGATAATTTTAGGGCGGGGCGGCGGTTCTGCGGAGGATTTGGCTTGTTTTAATGATGAAAGAGTGGTAAGGGCGATCGCCAATTGTGCAATTCCAATTATTACAGGAATCGGACACGAAAGAGACGAATCTCTCGCCGATTTAGTAGCAGATCAACGAGCCCACACTCCGACAGCCGCAGCGGCCCAAGCCGTACCAATTTTAGCAGAGATTTACTCGGAACACCAGCAAAGAATGCTAAATTTAGCAAGTGTTGTAAAAGCCAGATTTCAGACAGAATCAGAGCATTTGCAACAGTTACAAAACCGACTAAAACGGTTGCCTGCAACATCGCGAACTTTGCGGCAAACAACTGGTAAACTGGAAATATTGCAAGAAAAGTTAGCCGCCCTAAATCCGGCGGCGGTTTTGGAAAGGGGTTATGCGGCGGTAATGCAAGCTGACGGTAGGATTGTCCGCCAAACTGAAGGTTTAGAATTGGGAGATGAGTTGACTGTGAGGTTGAGTCGGGGTGTGTTGAAGGTTAAGATTGTGGAAGTTTTGGATGCTGAATAAATGCTATGGTTAAGTCGAAGTTGCGCCAGTCTGACTGGAATTATGAGGAAACGGTCGATCGCATAGAAGCGATTATCGATCGGGTGGAATCGGGAGA
>JBDTEI010000555.1:0-6472 GCA_039922675.1 Microcoleus sp. | reverse complement strand
TGACACAGCAAACCAGTTTCAACCCCTCAGCGAAGAACAAACGATCGCCCTGAGTGTCTTGGCATTGCAAGATTACCAGACAAACAAGACAGGCATTTCGGGCGATCGGGTTAAGCAATGGGCAGATAGTTTAGGAAGCGATCGTTTTTGCTAACTATGCCAAAATAAAGTTACAAAATAAAGTTAACAATTCATCATAACTTTTATGACCCTTACACTCACCTTACCCCCCAAAATCGAAGCACTGCTGCGCCAACGGGCTGAAAGTACAGGACAAGATATAACCAGCGTTGCCTTAGCTGTTCTCGCCTTCGGACTTAGTTTTGATGAAAGCGATTTCTTCGACGCATTGGAAGGCATTCAACACGGACTTGATGACTTCGAGCGGGGTCAGATTTCTACTTTGGAAGATTTTGTCAATCGACAAAACGAGAAATACGGACTTTCTTTGGAAGCATGATCTATCGCATTGACTTTTCCAGTACAGCTCAATCTGAAGCTGATGCAGCATTTCTAAACTTTTCCCAATTCACCACTCCCGATCGCGCTCAAGCATGGTATCAGGGCTTGATTAAAGCGATTTCCTCACTCCAAGAAATGCCCCATCGTTGTGTTTTAGCCCGTGAAAACACATTTTTCAGCCAAGAGATTCGCCAGCTTCTATATGGAAGTGGTAAAACCACATATCGCATACTCTTCACTATTTTTGACGATCAACCCATACCAACAGTGAGGATTATCCACATTCGTAATGCACTCCAGCGTGCGATTGGCGAACCCCAAGATGAGGCATAACCTTATGCTTAGCTTATCTAATTTTTTTGAAATAAGCGATCGCGAATTCCATTCGCCCGGCAACTATTGTCTATTGTCTTCCAGTCCGCGGAGGCGGACATCGTTTGTATAGCCGCGAATTCCATTCGCCCGCCAACTCTTTATTTCTTTGAGTCCGCGGAGGCGGACATCGTTTGTATAGCCGCGAATTCCATTCGCCGGGTAACTTACATTCGCCCGGTAAATTCCATTCGCCCTCTAACTTACATTTTCCCCCTAACTCGCAGCATCTTATTTCCGCCTTTTTGAAACTCATAGGGAGCCTCTTGGACTTCCACACGAAAACTTCTATTTTTCAATTCGGTGATAATCGGGTTTAAGTGATCGGATTCCTCCCCGCTAAAACTTTGCAACAGCGGAAACACCCGAACTTCCTTCGCAACCCGACACATTTCTGTAATTGCTTGCACATGAAATTCTTCCGAAAGCAAATGAGAATAAGCAAATAAGAAATGGCTGCACAAAGCTAAATCAAATTGACCGTTATTGAAAGGCAAAACTGGCAATTCAGCATTCATGTAGCGGCCTTGCTCCAAACCAGAGGGAAAATCTGCTAAAAATTCCTGCATCGCCGCCATCCGCACTTCGCCTAGCTGATACGGCGATTCAAAACTGTTCCACAGGTAGCCGTCTATATTTGCCTTAACAGCGTCAATCACAGTTTGATATGTTTCTTGGATGCGATCGCCAATTTCCACCGCCGTAAACTGATACACTGGATCGCAAGAAATTACCTTGTTACCTTGGCGAGTCATTTCAGCATTGAAACTCGCCGGGCCGGCCGCACAATCAAGAATAGCTCGCTTGAGGTCACTTGATGTCAGGCTAAACATTCCTATATATTCATCCAAGCAGCGTCCCCAGGGAATTACTTTATCCAATTTTAGTGACACTTGTCTTTGTCCCGCAGATAGAATTATTTAATATTTTACCTTAAATAAGGGCGGTTTTTTCACTCCCCTTTCTTTGGCGGGTTGATTTGTATACCGAGTTGTCTATAAAAATTTTGTGTCGAACGAGATCCTAATCCAGAGAAGCGCTAACTGGCTTTACACTTTCTTTACACACAAAGTGCAAAATCGCTAAGTGCGATCGCACAAATTTTATCGTTCCACCTGTAGATTTTGGAACGCAGCGAGGCTACACTGGACAGAATGGAAAATAAACTAAAATCAACTAGCTAAATTGCTCTCGTTCATTGGCAGGCTGCAACCAGGAAAGAAAGATGAAACATACCGTTCAAACCGCTACAAGTCTAAGTTTGTCAGCACTCTTGGTGCTCAGCAGTTCGCTGCCCAGTATAGCTCAGTTGCCGGCCATCAGAAGTCCTGCACCCACTCGGAGCCCAAACCTACCGAGAATACCGCCCCCGCCACCTCCCGGTTCGAGTTTGCCACCGATCGGCAATTCCGGTTCGCTGACACAAGAAGCACCTTATACTTTAGGCCCGGGCGATCGCATTGCTTTAGATATCTTCGGCGTCCCTGAATTCAGCAAAGAATATCAACTCTTAGTTGACGGAACCCTCAATCTACCAATCATTCGCAGCGTCTCAATTCAAGGGTTGACGCTACAACAAGCCGCTACAGTCATTACCAAGCGATACGAACCCTTCATCAATGTTCCCGTTGTCACCGTGACTCTAATGGTCGCTCGCCCCTTAAATATAGGTGTTGCCGGTGAAGTTACTCGCCCCGGTTCCTACAAGATTAATCCCGTCAGAGAAGGAACCGGAGGAGGAGTAAAATTTCCGACTTTGATGGAAATGCTGCAACTTGCAAAAGGGGTGACATCCGCAGGAGATATGCGAAACGTCCAAATTCGCCGTCCCCGCAGAGGCGGGCCAGAGCAAGTTACTACTGTTAATTTGCAGGATTTTTTAGACACGGGAAATTTGAAGCAAGATGTCACGATCCGAGATGGAGATACCATTTTTGTACCGACAGCAAGTTCTCTGAATACTCAAGAAGTCCGTCAAAGAGCTAGTGCTAACTTTTCCGCTGATATTACTAAACCCATTGGCGTAGTAATTGTCGGGGAAGTGAACAGGCCAGGGCCTTATACTGTATCTTCTTCGGATTTGCGATCGACTAACCAACAAACAGATCTGAGTTTTGTCTCTATTGAACAACAACAAGGAGCAGGGGCCGTTGTCGGGCTACCAACAATCACTAGAGCACTCAAAATTGCTGGCGGTATCACCACAGAAGCAGACATTCGCCACGTCCAAATCCGCCGCCGTATTAGAGGTGGCACTGAACAAACTATCATGGTAAATCTATGGGATTTACTACAAAAAGGTGACTCAACTCAAGATGTTTTACTGCAAGAAGGAGATAGCGTCATTATTCCGACAGCATCTACTGTAGACTTAGCTGAAGTTTCCCAACTCGGAAGTACAAGTTTCTCTCCAAACGCGATCAGCATCAATATTGTAGGGGAAGTGATCAGGCCGGGAGCTTTGCTGGTTAAACCCAGTACATCGCTGCACCAAGCTTTACTGACCGCAGGCAGTTTTAATCAATTGCGGGCTAAAAAAGATAAGGTGGAACTGCTGCGTTTGAACCCCAACGGTACTGTTACTCGCCGCACTATTAATGTAGATTTTGCTCAAGCGTTAAATCCTGACAATAACCCAATTCTCCGCAACAACGATGTGATTCTGGTAGCGCGATCGGGCTATACTAGGGTAGCAGACAATATCACTACTTTCTTGCAGCCGATCACAGGAGTTGCAACTGGGGTCAGCAGTGTTAGCGGCGTATTTACTGGGTTTCAAACAACTATCAACGCTTTTCAAAACTTATTTTTGGGAGGAGATTTCGATCGACGAAATCAACTCAGACAAATTAAATTACAGAACCAAGACAGACAGCGGCAGATCGATCTTCAAAATCAGCAGCAGAATCTTCAGCAGCAGCAATTTGAACTCCAAAGACAGCAGCAGGATCAGAATTATCAAATTCAGCTCCGGCAACTTGAACTCCAAAAGAAGCAGCAGGAAGACCAGCTTCAACTTCAGCAGCAGCAACTTCAGCTACAGCAAATGCAGCCACAAACTACGACAACTACTCCTTGATATCATCTTGGGTAAAATGACCCAAGTTTGTAAAATTTTGAGAACTGAAGTTCTCGCTACAAACGAATTTGATTGCGGTTTTTAATTTCAAAGTAAGCGAATCATAAAGTCCGCGCGTGCGGACTTTAAAACTAATAACTCAAACAGATTTTCTATCAAAATATTTGCGGGTTGTTAAGGAAGGATTCAAAATATTTAACAAAACTTTTCTGTATATATCTAAACCTTGGGCATTGAGATGAACGCCGTCAATTGTTAAATCCGTATTTAGAGCTTTGTCCTTAAACAAGGCTTGTATGCCGCTAGATTCCACAGGAATATTTTCTTCGGCTGCTACTTGATTGATGAGAACATTGATTTCGTCAACTCTCGCAATTGTTCCTGCAAATTTAGGATTGTGGCTGGCGGCAAGAGTTGAGTAAAAAGCAGGAATCAGAATAATCTGTTTGGTTCCTAGCGATCGCATAATTGAGATCGCCTCTTTCAAATTGCTGACAAACGCCTCGTCGCTGATACCGTACATAGCATCATTTGTGCCGATCGCCACAATTGCTTTTTCGCAGGTAAACCCCTGGGGCACTACCAGTTTAAGCTGTTCTAGCAGCGAAACAGAGCTCATTCCGCCGATCGCAAAATTAAAGTTTTTTTCTCCCAAAGAATCGCCCAAAGCCGAAGAAATAGAATCGCCCCACACGCAACCTTGATATTGCTGCTCTTTAATTTGTTGTACCTGATTGTACACCGAAACCTGCCACCACAGTGCAGAGCTAACAGTGTCCCCCGACGGTTGAGGGTTAGCTAGCACCCGAAACGGGATGTAGGCCGACAACAACAAAGCCAAGGCCACAGAGATCAATCTAAACTTCACTTTCATAAAACTTGCTGCTACTTTTGCTGCTACTTGAGTTTATGCTATTCCTTTAACCAGTAGTCAGGATTATGCAAAAATTTAGAGAAATTGGGATGCGTCGGTTGTGGTCAATATTTGTAGGCGCGGGTTTCACAAATAATATGTAAGCCACATCCCGAATATTTATCAACCCGCCCCCAGCTCTTGATTAACCTTTAGTCAGCAATAATTCAGGTTGCAAAACCTGATTTAATTTACCGCTGCGAAACCCCTCCAAATCCAAAGTCGCGTACACAAAACCAAACTGCTGAAACGCCGCCACCAATGCAGGCAAATCCGCATTTAATACAAACTCCTGAATCTCCTGGGCCGGCAATTCAATTCGCGCCGTATCTCCATCCGATCGCACTCGCAAATTTTTCAGTCCCAACTGCCGTAAATACCGTTCGGCGCGCCCCACTCTTTGCAACTTTGCAACAGTGATTTCTTCACCGTAAGGAAAGCGCGAACTCAAACAAGGCTGTGCCGGTTTGTCCCACCAAGGCAAATCCAATTCTTTGGCCAACTGCCGCACTTCAAATTTAGTCATGCCGACTTCTGCTAAAGGCGATCGTGCGCCCCGTTCCTTCGCCGCAAGAATCCCCGGGCGGTAATCCTTTAAATCATCAGCATTCACCCCATCCACCACATAAGGATAACCCTTGGCGAGTGCTAGCGGTTTCAAAGTATCGTGCAGTTCGCTTTTGCAGAAATAGCAGCGATTAACCGGGTTAGAAGTGTAATTTGGATTTGCCATTTCCTGAGTTTCTACTTCCTGGTGGGCGATGCCAATTTCTGCGGCTTGAATGCGCGCATCTTCTAAATCTTCTGGTAGTAGAGACGGAGAAACTGCCGTTACAGCCAAAGCGCGATCGCCCAACACGTCACAAGCAATTTTTGCCACCAAAGTGCTGTCAATTCCGCCAGAGTAGGCAATCAGCGCCCGTTCCATCTGCGCGAAAATATCTTTTAATTGTTCGAGTTTTTTCACTAACATAATTTCAACTTTTTGTGAGAAACAGACAAGGAATAAATGAGACCAAATAAAGGAGACTAAAGAAAGCATATCGCGATTGACTCCATTCT
Organism: Microcoleus sp.; assembly: GCA_039922675.1. GTDB lineage: Bacteria > Cyanobacteriota > Cyanobacteriia > Cyanobacteriales > Microcoleaceae > Microcoleus. The sequence goes on along the minus strand of JBDTEI010000555.1, from coordinate 584 downwards.
TCCTTCTTCCTTCTGATGCTATTCTGGATCGACACCGAGGGCTACCAATCGGGCCAAAAGTTCTTGATTTCGCTGTCTTTCCTGTTCCATAAGAGTCTCGGCTAACTCTCTCTCGTTATTGCTGTGCGCGATCGGCACGTTGACGTTCCTTTTCAGCCCGCTGGCATTCATTATCAGCCCGTTGGCGTTCATTTTAGGCTATTTCTTCAGGCCACACAAAGCAAAATTAGTAACTGCGAGTGCATCCTGAATTAGTTGTGAATCAGCAAGTACAGACTAGCGCAAACCATTAGCAATTAAAGGATGTTCTATATTAGACCTCTTGCAAAAATCCGAAAATACCCTGAAACCATCTGCGTCAATCGGTGTTTATCTGCCCGATATCTGCGGTTGCTCTATGACTCGAAGATTTCTGCAAGATGTCTATTATCTACGGGGTCATCTGGTAGAATAAAATCATCGGGAAGCAGCGGCCAGGTAATTTTTAGCGGCGATATCGGTTTGTGAATTACAGCAGTCATAAGTCACCTCATTTTACCAATAAAAGTTTGACTTTTAGTCGAGCTTGCCTATCGACAACCTTC
>JBDTEI010000554.1:0-3222 GCA_039922675.1 Microcoleus sp. | reverse complement strand
TCCCTCACTGTATTAGACTGAATACTGGCATTCCGATCGCTTGCAATTGACATCCTTGGACATAAATTTCTACACGGCGCTGGCTATAAACATTCTCAATCAAAACCGGAAGCAAGTAATACAGAATAGCCAATAGCCTAAACATTTGAGTGATGACTAAAAGTTTACACAACAACCTGAGATTTAAAAGCTCTCTGCATCGGCGGTTAAGTTCCGGCCGGATCAGAGTAAATCATCTTTTTGTTCTAAAAGGTGGGGGGAGCTGTCAAGGTTGGTGGGAGGAATGCGCGAATTCTGCGGTTATGCGGTGTTTTTCTGCGGTCAATGTTCAGTTGACTTCAGGTAATTCTGTTCGAGCAAATTAATTAAAATCCCAGTCTGGAGGAATTTTTCATGTCTATTCGTCTTTATGTTGGCAATCTACCGAAGGAACTCGATCGCCTAGAATTGCAAGAAGTTTTTGCACCCGAGGGCGAATCTGTTACCACAAAGGTAATTACAGACCGCAAAACTGGTAAATGCAGAGGATTTGGTTTTGTGACGGTGCTAACCGACGAACAAGCCGATCAAGTTATTGAGAAATACAACGGCTTGATGTTCAAAGAAAACCCGCTGAAAATAGAGAAGGCATTACCCCGCTCTAAGGGTAAATCTGAGAAGGGCGAAGACGATCAGCAGCAGTCATCGTCACCAGCTTCACCGCAATTGGTTTCTGCATCGGCATCGCCGTCGCAGCCTGTACCCGCGCCGCAGCAACAGCAGCGCTCAGCTCCCCCTACCCAAGGTGGAGGTGGCGGTTCTAGCAAAAGCAATCGCCGTCGGGGTGACAACAACAAGTCTCGCCGCAATCAGTCAACAACAACGGTGTCGAACGCCGATTCCGGCTCGGTGCAGCCAGATCCGCGCTGGGCGAGCGCTCTGGAAGAACTCAAGCAAAAATTGGAAGCTCAGGCTGCTAATTAGTCGAAAATGGCGGCTAATTGCTGCTGTCGATCGACTGCGGTTGACTGACTGTATCTGGAAGTGCGATCGAGAATTGGTCAAAAAGCCTAATTCTCGATCGCACTATTTTCTGCTAAAAAACCTCTCAAATCTAGCAGTCCGGTAAAATAACCGCCATAGGTTTGATCGTTCGGACTTCAATCCTCAGTTATTATAAGGACTAAAGTCCGAACAATCAAACCAGTGCCAATTCTTTAATCGAAAAGGTATAAATCCTGTTTATTCGACTGGCGAGAATTCCACAGTCTCAATAAACTCAAAAATCTTGTTCATAATGCCCTCAACTTCCGACTCAAGGGAACCCAATTCCTCCTTGTTCTGATAAATTCGCTGACAGCTTACCGTGTAGCAAAAATCGTCAGCGATAAAAGCCATAAGTCCCCGGTAAGCATCCAGCCGAGTAACTGGGCCGTCGTTTTCTTGCACGCTGAGAGTTGCACCCCCAGGTAAATCTACAACCGCGAAATAAGCTTCTTCATCTTCTAAATACTCCGTGTGGAGTAACTTAGAATTGACAAATTTAGGAAGAATTGCCCCATCAATAAAATTGTTGAGAAACGACTTGAGATAAGCTTCCTCGCCAACTGACTCGATTTCTGCTTCCAGTTCACCAGCAATCGGGAAATAATCAATTTTCAGCAAAACGCCAAAGTCGTCAGAAAATGTGACACAGCCTTCTTCCTCGTCAATTCTACCGCCTCGTTGCTCGTCAACTGGAATCGGGACGCTAAAATTGCCTTCAGGAGATACGTACAACGGCCCATCTAAATCTACATCAGGCTCTTCGGCCTCTACTTCCGAGTATGCAGCAACTACATCCTCGATAATTTCCTCAGCTTCCTCATCTTCTACACCTAATACTTGCTGGAATTCTTGGAGAAAAGCCAAATGTTTCTGAGAGACTTCGCCATCTGCGACAAACAGTGCTGCGGTGATGGCAAAAGTATCCAACACTAACTCATCTGGCATTGATTCCCAAGCAGTATTAAATAATGCTCCTAAACCGTCTTGAGCGATAATACCTGCGAGTTTGTGAAACATTGCTGACATATTATCTTCGGAGTATTCAGCAAATATTTCTGAGTCCCAAAGTATGCTTTCTAAGATATCTGCATCTGCGTCAGGGGAATTGACCTCTGCTGCGACAAGCGCTACCGCTGCTACGGATTCCTCTGGAGTGAAGCTGGCTTCGGATTTGTCTTCGGAATTGAATATTTTATCAAACTTGCCCACAGGTTTTGCTCCAAATAGTGTTTAGTTTTGCTATTCATACCAAATTTGTGACATAAAAAGATAGTCATCTGGGATACATTTAATTTTTGCAATCAAATCGCGCCAGTCAATCTAGACCAGCCACGGAGTGGTACACCTGACGATGACGATTTCCTACCGATAAGCTATACTGCATTTCAATTTAAATTTTGGCATGGCTTCTGTGCAACAGCCAGCTCATGGTTTCTTGAAATAGGATTGTTAAAATTAGATGCACGCCAACTTATTACCAAGGACTGCCAACGATTTTAAATCCCGCCAAATATTTCGGGGGAGATACAGCACTTCCGGGTGTTATGAGGTACAATAAGAAGAGATTAAAAAAATACACAAATGAAAGCATATTCAGTAGATTTGCGAAAAAAAATAGTAGCAGCCCATCAAGAACAGAAGCTGTCGATCCGAAAAACAGCAGCCCTATTTTCCGTCAGTAAAAGCTTAGTTCAAAAACTGGTCAAGCAACAAAAAACCGAGGGGAATTTACAGCCAAAACCCAGCGGGAAACCGAGATACAGTCATTTGAATAATTCCACAGCAGAGTTGAAAGAAATAGTGGCAGCACATCCCGATGCAACCTTACTAGAATTGTGTGAGTTATTTGCCCAGAAGACAGGAAATTTGGTGGGTAGAACAGCAATGTGTAACGCCTTACAAAAGTTGGGATTAAATCGTAAAAAAAGCAGTGAGAAGTAGCCAAGCCGGAACAGAAAGAGTCATGAAATTAAGGTGAGAGTATTGGGAAAAAGTCAAGCATATCTAACCTAAAAATCTAAAACTTTTAGATAAAACTGGAGTATTACTAGGTTTAACCAGAACTCATGCACGTTCCAAACGAGGAACTAGAGCCGATGCGGTTAAACCTTTTTACCTAGGGAAAAAAGTCACAGTAATTGGTGCAATTAGTTTGAAGCGAGTAGTGGCACTCATGACAATGGATAACTCAATGAA
>JBDTEI010000553.1:0-4833 GCA_039922675.1 Microcoleus sp. | reverse complement strand
AAAAAACATAGCACTCGACCTTCTGGTGTTTTGGGAAAGTAATCTGATCCCATTGTCGTCAACACCATTGCTGTCCACCAGATTGCATTGCCATAATTCGTGAGCGTGCTTCCGGTGATGTTTTGTTCAAACTTGTACATTCCTGCGGCTCCAATCAAGATAACGAGCAGCGTTAACGCGACGACATAGCCAAATCCGCGACGGCTAACACTTTTTGAGAGCGTCTTCATTCCCCGATTGATGCGAGCCAGAACGCGCACCAGTTGCACTCCTTGCACCCCACGCACGGTTCCAAATACCCGCAGGATTCGCACCCCGCGAAATATCCATAATGCTGGAAGAAGAAGCGCCAACGCGGTTAACCAGTTGTGTTTTAAATAATTTAGTTTCTGCGGTGCAAGCAGTAACCGCAGCGTGAAGTCTAGGATAAACACAATCCAGATCGTTCTACTCACCGCATTTAAGAGTGGGCTGAGTCCCCAAACGAATTCAACTATCAGTAGTGCTGTCCACACAAAACTCAATACGAGCATGGGTGTTTCTAGCCATTCTTCGAGCTGTTGTAAGATCTCATACCGTTCTCGATCGATCGATTGTTTGCTAGCTGGATTTGAATCACTCATACATTTGACTCGAAGTTGTTTGTTAAAAGCAGTTTTAAGTTGAAAAAATTAGCGAGTGTTATGCACTCTTCCTACCTTTTGTCACAAACAAAGACAGGAATAGATACATATTTACCTTACTAAACTCACCTTTTTTTCTACATGAAATATCGGGGTTAGCAACTATAAATAAACTCAGAAATCGCGTTTTTATCTTCCCATATATCCAAGCTTATCACTAATAACTGAAAATTGACAACTAACAACTGACAATTGATAATTGATAATTAACAATTGACTAAAAACGCTGGCATCGGCGAGAGTCGTTGCTCACATTCCAGAAGGATTTGTGACCAATGCAGAGTTTAGAAGTCAAAATATGCGGCGGGGACAGCGATTTTTGTTGCTTGCTGCCTTTATTATCCCGGTTTGGCTGGGTGCAACTCTCGGCTATTGGGGATTGCGCGGACAATCTGATCTTCCTAAGCTAGTTGTGCTGGCATTTACAACGGGGACTCTGATCACAGCCGTCGTCGAAGAAATTATTCCTGAAGCACATCAAACTCAGGATACCAACTGGTCTAGTTTGACATTTATTGGAAGTTTTGCTCTTTCACTACTATTTTCTACCTAGACTTTCATCTGTGCCAAAACCAGGCATCGATCGCTTCTCATGCACTTTGCGACTTTAGATAGGGGCGGGTTTTCGACACAGGAAGTTAGAATTATAAAATCTCTCAAAGCCGATCGCCCGCCCGAAAAAAATGCACTCCCAAACATTGCAAAAACCAGACGGCCGCCCACTCACGCTCTACAGCCGCTACCCAATCCCAGAAGGCATCGTGGCGGTAAGTCCCAGCAACGAGCCCGTACAGGCAAACCCGCACTTTCGCTGGCATCCTTTGCGGGGGGAATGGGTAGCATATGCCAGCCACCGCCAGGGCAGAACCTTCATGCCGCCGCCGGAATATAACCCCCTAGCTGCGACAATTAACCCGAAGTTTCCCACAGAATTACCCCAAGGTAAATACGACGTAGCAGTTTTTGACAACCGCTTTCCATCGATGACTTTGCAGGCAAATAATGCACCTACAAGTATTGTGGAAACTCTGCCTGCTAAGGGCATTTGCGAAGTGGTAGTTTTTACTCAAAATCCACAAGCTTCGTTGGGTTATTTGGAGTTAAGTCACTTAGAATTATTGTTAGAAGTATGGGCCGATCGCACTTCAGTGATTGGCAGCAATCCCGAAATTCAATATGTTTTACCGTTTGAAAATCGCGGCGTAGAAGTCGGAGTAACTTTGCACCATCCCCACGGTCAAATTTACGCTTATCCTTTCGTGCCACCGGTGCCAGCGCGGATGTTAGAATGTCAGTCGGTTTACTATCAAAAAAATAGTAGCGGTTTGCTACAAGATTTGATTCAAAAAGAGATTGCTGACAAACAGCGCATTCTTTATTTAGACGAAGAGGCGATCGCCTTTGTCCCCGCTTGCGCCCGCTATCCTTACGAAGTGTGGATTGCGCCGATCGCACCAGTTGCCACATTTATCGATCTTACCGACAAACAGCGTCAATCACTTGCCAAGGCCTTAAAAACAGTAGCCCTTAAATATGACGGTTTGTGGCACCGCCCATTTCCTTATTTGATGGCTTGGTTTCAAGCACCTACAGACGGAAAGCCTCATCCAGAGGCGCATTTGCACGCTGAGTTTTATCCGCCATACCGATCGCGCGATCGGCTCAAATACCTAGCCGGAACCGAACTCGCAGCGGGAATGTTTGTCAACGATGCTTTACCGGAAGAAAAAGCTCAAGAATTGCAAGCCGTATCAGTCAATCTATTTTAGATTTTGGATTTTGGATTTTAGATTTAAAGATTGAAAGATTGAAGATTTGAGATTTGGTGTTGCTGAATTAGAGTATGAACGGCTAAATATACAAATTCCAAAACTATTGTTTACAAAAATTCTGGATTTTTGTACGGTTACTTTTGAACTCGTGTTAGGTCGATTGACAGATTTAAATCAGGTTCGTAGTGCGGACTTTAGTCCGCTATAAAACTGCGGACTAAAGTCCGCACTACGAACGAATGGTTTTTGTTATTAATCGACCGGACGCGATATCATATTCCGATCGAGCAACTAGATATTTTTCCTATTCATACTTTAAATAAGCAACGCCAATTCGCTTTATGCTCATGTTTGGGCGTTGGTGATAGGATTCATACCAAAGTTGATTTGGTATGACTTGCTTTTCTACAGTCTTCATTTGAGAATAGATACAAGCAGAGCTACTCAGATTTAGTATTTACTGCACCAGCAATCTTACTGTCTTTGCTAGAGTATGTGAGATAAGCAACTCCACCAGCGATTAGAATAGCTAAGACAAGGCTGATCTGCCCCATACCAAAGCCAACTCCGCCAAGCTCCCGAGATCTACCTATCCAATCTGCGAATGAAGCGCCCAGCGGTCTAGTCAGGATATATGCCAGCCAAAAAGCCCCGACCTCGCCCTGTCCTGAGCGCCAGTATGCCAGGGCTGGTAGAGCAAACAGCACGGCAAACAGCAAGCCCGACATGAAGTAACCAAAATTCAGAGTTGATGCTGTCATATCACCTGCGGCTGTGCCAAGCGCGAACGTAGCCATGACCGTTGACCAGTAAAATAACTCGCGCCGAAACGTGTAGATACGATCGATAGATAACGTCTTCTCGCTCATATACCAAACTGCAAAAATAATGCCAAGCACCACAGAAAATCCTGCGGTTGATATGGGATAAGGAATACCCAATCCGACATGGATGGCATCAGCAACCATTGTGCCGAAGATAGCGACCATAATGATTGCTAACCAATAAACCCAGGGAATATATTTACGTACTGAAAACTGTATTAGTAACGCAACGACCAATCCACTCCCTCCAAGAGCCACCGCAAAAATCGGGTTCATCTGATGAGCTAGGTAATCTGAAGTCGTTTCGCCCATTCCCGTCGTTAGTAACTTGATAATCCAGAATAAGACTGTAACTTCTGGCAGTTTCTTGAGATTACTCATTCCATGCTGTGCAGATCGATCGAGATTGTGTGGTTTTGGCTTCATAGGATTTGACACTTCCAATTAAGTAAACCGTATTGAATTATAGCTTGAAATGCGGGCAGCCGCAGGTGTTAACCTACGGCTGCAATTCAACGCAAATTATCGCTAAAAATTATTAATCTTCAGCATAGATATACCGATACAATTCGCTCGGATCGGGTTCGGGGCTGTTCTCCGCAAACTCTACCGCATCATCAATTACAGCTTCGATCTTTTTGTCGATCGCCTTTAACTCTTCAGCAGTAGCCAAAGTGCGATCGATCAAATCAGCAGCCAACTTCTTAATCGGATCGCGGGGGAACCAATATTCCTTCTCTTCCTTAGACCGCAACTCATCAGGATCGGCCAAAGAATGGCCGCGAAAACGATAAGTCAAAGCCTCGATCACAGTCGGCCCTTCGCCGGCCCGCGCGCGCGCTACAGCTTCCTTCGCGACTTCCCGCACCGCCAAAACATCCATCCCGTCAACCTCGAATCCAGCCATGCCAAAAGCATGAGCTTTTTTGTAAATCAAGGGGTCAGAAGTAGCTCGCTCGTGGGCCATGCCGATCGCCCATTTGTTGTTTTCCACAACATAAAGAATCGGCAACTTCCACAAAGCAGCCATATTCAAACACTCGAAAAACTGCCCGTTATTTGCAGCACCATCGCCAAAAAAACAAGCTGTTACGCCATCGGAACTCTCATCGCCCAAAGCTTCGCGCCGATACTTCGATTGAAAAGCGGCCCCCGTAGCTACAGGAATCCCCTCAGCCACAAAAGCATAACCTCCCAACAGCCGGTGTTCTGCCGAAAACATATGCATCGAACCGCCGCGGCCCTTGGAGCAACCGGTTTCCTTCCCGAACAACTCCGCCATCACTTCCCGCGCCGGTACGCCCGCGCTCAAAGCGTGAACGTGATCGCGGTAGGTGCTGCTGACATAATCCGTACTATCCCGGCGCATCGATCGAATCACGCCAGTAGACACCGCTTCCTGGCCGTTGTACAAGTGGACAAAACCAAACATTTTGCCCCGGTAGTACATCTCAGCGCACTTGTCCTCAAACAAGCGCCCCAAAACCATATCCTCGTAGAGCATCAAGCCCTCATCCCGAGAAATAGTTACGCTTTGCGCGTCAAAAGCTGGTA
>JBDTEI010000552.1:0-4439 GCA_039922675.1 Microcoleus sp. | reverse complement strand
TTATAAAATATTTTGGCAAAAACTTCGGTGACAATTTGAATTACGCCGATGTTGTAAAGTAAGGCCATGAGGCCGGAAAAAAACACGACTGTCGGTAAAGCTCGAAAGGCGAAAATATATCCTAAATTAATTGACGGCTCTTGACCTGGTTTTGGTACGATGTTTGTGCCGAATACAAATCTCGCTCCAGTGTCAGCAGCGGTGAATACTCCATCAAGCAAGCCGGTAAACCACTCTAGGGCGATGCGAGTTGGGGGAAACAGGAATACTAAAAATCCTAAGACTAATTGTAGGCCAATGCCCCAGATGATGACGCGCCAAGGTATATACTGAACTTTGCGGTTTTCTGAGAAAATCCAGGCGATCGCGCACAAGCCAAAAATTCCCAGAAATGAGATAAAGTTGTAGATAGACATGAGCCTAGTCCTTGAAATAGCTGAGAATGCCGATCGACGGCTGACACCACATCAGTTATACTATTCATCGGACGGTAAATGCCAAAAAAAGAACTCGCAGATAAATTACGCACTCAACAGCGTATTTATGTCATTGCGAAATCTGCGGATCTTGAGCAACCCTTGATTTGCCGTAATTACCAGCAGTTTAGATAAAAACTCTAACACATGGAAGCTTTTGCTCCACATCCTCCCGAATGGACTGCGGCTGCGGTTCACGCTACTGAGTTTTGCTGTCCCAAGTGCGCTGCTAGCTGCACGGATGCCCACGAGGTCTGGATTAATCGCCGATCGCCAGTATACACCGAGTCCAACCGCCGCAAGTGGCAAGAATTTTACCGCTGCTCGTGTAGCGCCGTGTGGTGGGCTTGGAGTAGCGACAGGCCTCCTTCGGAACTCGTGCGCAGCGACGAAAGCTTAGATGAGGGCTCCGATGATGATTTTTAGAAGGATAAGTCGATTTTCGATTTTATCAGAAATTAGGGTAAGGTGCGCGGCGGAAGCGCACCGTACATTTACATAAATAAGCGCGAGTTCTAAACTAATACAGCAAGTCAAGTGTTCCCTTGACTACGCCTTCCATGATTCTTTCAATTAAGCTTAATTCATTTTCGCCGATCGACTCATTTAACAGCATTGACTGAATTCCCTGTCTGTCATCCCGAGTCAATTTTCCTGACGCAAAGATTCGCTCAACTACTTGTTCATTTAGAAAAGGGAAAGTTTGAGTTTGCATGGTTAATCTCTCAAAGCATCAATATTTTGTTTTTAACTTTTTTTAACTTTCTTAGAGGAGCCAGTTATTTCGTGGGTTGACTGCTGTTCTATCCAATCAGTGCTGCAATCATAGAACAAAAGCGGGCATTTTGTCAAGACGCCGGCTACTGATAAATATCAAATCTTTATGGTATTTCCGACATTATGGCAACAGGTGGTTTTGGAATGCGATCGACTGAAGGAGGCAGATTCGCACCGAGGAGACAAACCCCCGTGCCGGCCCGCGATCGACCTTTTTAGGTTTATTGGCACTTTCGCGGAACATTACTCGTCAAAAAAAATCACAACTACTATAGATTAGAATTGGTAATCAGGAATTGGTAATGGGGCAGGGGGAATTGTATTTTCTAATTTTTATTTCAGGAGTGTTAGCTGTGAGTTCTCTAAGCGATATAAGGGATATATAGGTAAGCGAGCGGGACGCTCCCACTCAAACAAAAATGATGATTACAAAATCGGATGCTCCCATAATGACTAATAACTAATCGACCTCTTGCAAAAATCTTCGAGTCATAGAGCAACCGCAGATATCGGGCAGATGCAACACCGATTGACGCAGATGGTTTCAGGGTATTTTCGGATTTTTGCAAGAGGTCTAATGACTGCTGATTAACGAATACTATCAACTATCAACTATCAACTGTCAACTGATTAATGACCTATTTTCGCTCTGCTTTAATTTTGACATTAGGTTTTTGGCTGCTACCGCTAGCAGTTCGATCGCAACCTGTCGTCCCCGCAAAGGACGGCACGAATACTGTTGTCAATCAAGAGCAAAATCGCTTAAACATTAGCGGCGGACAACTGTCTGGAAACGGTGCCAATCTGTTTCACAGCTTCAGCCAATTTAATCTTAGCGAAGGTCAAATTGCTAATTTTCTAACTAATCCAAATATTCAAAATATTTTAGCGCGGATTTCTGGTGGCAATGTTTCCGTTATTAACGGTCTGATTTATGTAAGCGGCGGGAACTCAAATTTATTCCTGATGAATCCGGCGGGAATTGTCTTCGGTCAAAATGCTAGATTAAACGTGCCTGGTTCTTTTTTCGCCACAACTGCTACAGGTATCGGTTTCGGCGATCGCTGGTTTAATGCTGCTGGAATTAATGATTACAAAGCTTTACTCGGAAATCCCAATCAATTTGATTTTAATAACTCACAAATCGGTGCAATTGTCAATGCAGGAAATTTAGCAGTTGGCAGCGGTCGAAATTTAACTTTGCTGGGCGGAACAGTGATTAATACTGGGCAATTATCCGCCCCGGCCGGTCAAATTACAGTGGCTGCTGTCCCTGGCCAAAATGCAGTCCGCATCAGTCAAACTGGTAATTTATTAAGTTTAGAAATTACTCCATCTTTGCAGTCAGAAAAATCGGCGATCGCCCCGGCTGCTTTGCCTCAGTTGCTGACGGGCCCCGGCGTAGCGTCAGCCACAGGTTTAACAACGAACGAACAAGGTCAATTGGTACTGACGGGCGGCCAAACAGTGCCGGTAAATGCCGGAAGTGCGATCGTCTCCGGTTCTCTAAATGTATTTGCCCCTTCTGGCCAGGCTGGCGGCACAGTTAATATTTTAGGATCAAAAGTCGGACTGTTCGGCGCAAATATCAATGCTTCCGGGACTGACGGCGGAGGAGTTGTGCGCGTCGGAGGCGGTTTCCGGGGGATGGAACCAGTGCCCAACGCCCAGGTAACTTATGTTAGTCCTGATTCTACGATCGCAGCAGACGCGATCGACCGCGGCAACGGCGGCACAGCGGTAATTTGGTCAGACAATACAACTCGCTTCTTTGGCAATATTACTGCTCGCGGGGGCATCGCCGCAGGTAACGGCGGTATTGTCGAAGTTTCCGGCAAAAATGCTTTAACTTTCCAAGGAGAGGTCGATACCCGCGCGGCTAACGGGGCGATCGGCACTTTGTTGCTCGATCCGGCAAATATTACCATCGTCAGCGGTAACGGCGACACCAGCGCGCGATCGAGCGGCGCGGAACTCCAAGCGACAACAGTACCCAATGAAACATCGATCTCAGACGCGCAGTTGGAACAGATGGCCGCGGGCAGCAACGTGGTTCTAGACACCCCGGGCTACATCACCGTCCAAGACTTGCCCAATAACAAACTTTCCCTGCAAGGAAGAACGGGAGACAGCGTAACATTTACAGCAGGCGGAGTGTTTTTTGTCAATGACCCCAACGATTTAATCGAGACTCAAGGCGCCAACATCAACATTTTCGCCAGCAGCATCTCTCTGGGCCCACTGAATGCGAACGGCGGCAACATCGCTCTCACTGCTAACGGCATTGACTTCAGGGGCGGCAGCAATTCCGTCAGCAGTGCGGGGGGAACAATTCGCTTGGAACCCAACGACGGCCGACTAATTCGGATCGGCGGCACCGGCAATAATTTAGGGACTTTAGATTTGACGGCAACGGATATGAGTGCTTTGGCGGGGGATTTCGGTTCGATCGCGATCGGGCGTCCAAACAGCAGCTCAATTGCGATCGTCGCACCCATTACCTTCAACAGCCCGCTGACACTTCAAGGCAGCTCGATCGTGATCGACAATCCCCTGACAACAAGCGGCAGCGCTAGCTTGACTCTCGACGCGCCCCAAACTGCGATCGGCGCCAACATTGCCACATCCGGCGCCGATCTCACTTTGACAGGTAACCTGTCCCTCAATGCTGATGCAGCTTTCAGCACTCAAGCTAGGGGCAGCATTCTCTTCTCGGGCAACCTAGACGGAGCTCGCGCCCTCAGACTTGACGCTCAGCGAGTGCTGTTCGGCGGTACAGTCGGTCAAGCAACACCGCTGTCGAGTTTGACTGTCAACGGCCGCAGTACCGAGCTATCGGGCAATATTGCGACATCTGGCGACATCGCTTTCAAAAGTGCCGTCACAGTCGATCGCAGCGCCACCTTAGCCGCCAGTACCGGCAATATCACTTTTGCCAATACCCTCGACAGCACCCCCAGCGGGGCTAATAATTTGACGCTGCAAGCTGGCGGCAACATTACTTTTGGGGGCTCCGTCGGTCAAATTCAGAGCTTGGGCCTGCTCTCGGCTGACGCTGCTAGCGTGACGGCGAATTCTATAATTACCGCGCGCAGTTTGAGTGTGAGTGCCCGAGATGCTTCTGCCCTCGGGGGGGACAACACGGCAGGTTTGCCAGCCGATATCAACGCCGGAAACCTACTCTTA